>USBM01000118.1 GCA_900552885.1 uncultured Clostridium sp.
ATGAGCTCGGGCATTTTCTATTAGCAAAGGCAAATGGAATCTATGTCAATGAGTTTGCAGTCGGTATGGGACCGACCTTATTCTCTTTCCGGAAGAAAGAAACAAAGTATTCCCTTCGGGCTATTCCGATGGGTGGATTTTGTGCAATGCTTGGAGAAGAGGAAGAGGTTGCGGATGAACATTCATTTAGTACCAAGTCAGTATGGGCGAGAATATCGGTTGTGATTGCGGGACCGGTCTTTAACTTTATATTAGCATTTATTCTGGCGATCGTTTTGATCGGTCTTTGTGGATATGATAAGCCGGTTATTACGGATTTCTCTGATCAGAGTGCGGCAAAAGAAGCCGGACTAGAGGCTGGAGATGTGATCACCGGGTATAACGGTCATCGGATCTATAACTACCGTGAAGTATTAGTGTATAATCAGTTTAATAAGAGTGGGAAAGAGATCTCTTTGAAAGTAGACCGTAATGGCGAATCGCTGACATTTGACTTTGCTCCACTTAAGACAGAGAATGGATATCTGATGGGAATCTATGGTGGTTCCAGAGAAAAGGGTGGTATTGGTGCAACATTGAAATACAGTGTATTGGAGTTACGATATCAGGTAAAGACAACGATGCTTAGTCTGGAGTATCTGATCAGCGGAAAATTAGGATTCCGGAATATGTCCGGTCCGGTTGGCATTGTGTCTATGATGAATGATACGATCAATGAGGCAAAGGAGAGTGCACAGGGGGATACGTCTGTTGCAGTGATCAATGTAGTGCTTAACATGATCAATTTCTGTATTTTGTTAAGTGCAAACCTTGGTGTTATGAATCTGCTGCCGCTGCCGGCTTTAGATGGTGGAAGAACTTTGTTACTGTTGATCGAGGGAATCTTTCGCAAGAAGCTGCCGACCGAGAAAGAAGCATTAGTCAATGGCATTGGATTGGTATTGTTAATGGGACTGATGGTGATTGTTATGTTCCAGGATATATTTAAGCTTATCGGATAGGCATGCGGATAATTCATAGAAGGATGATAGGAACTGATAAGATCAGAACGAGCTGATTCAGATAGTTCAATATAGAGGGTGTGTAAGATGAGAGAACATACGAAAGTGATTCAGATTGGAGACAGAATGATCGGTGGTGGAAATCCGATCCTCATCCAGTCTATGACGAATACAAAGACCGAAGATGTAGAGGCTACAGTAGCGCAGATCCTGCAGTTAGAAAAAGCAGGCTGTGATATTATCCGTTCTACGGCGAATAATGAGGCGGCAGCGAAAGCATTTTCGAAGATCAAGGAACAGATTCATATTCCGATCGTTGCAGATATTCATTTTGATTACAGACTGGCAATTCTTGCCATGGAATATGGTGCAGATAAGATCCGGATCAATCCGGGTAACATCGGGGGCAAAGAACGGATCAAGGAAGTTGTCGATGCGGCAAAGAAATATCATGTGCCAATCCGTGTTGGTGTGAATAGTGGATCACTGGAAAAAGAATTAGTTGCTAAATATAACGGTGTCACGGCAGAAGGTATTGTCGAGAGTGCTTTGGATAAAGTGCGTATGCTGGAGGAATTTGATTTTCATGATATGGTGATCAGTATCAAATCATCCGATGTATTGATGTGTGTCAAAGCGCATGAACTGATCGCACAGCAGACCAATTATCCATTGCATGTTGGTATTACGGAAGCAGGAACTTTGCTTCGTGGCAATATTAAGTCGGCGGTTGGTCTTGGTATTATTCTTCATGAGGGAATTGGTGATACGATCCGGGTGTCACTGACAGGGGATCCGGTGAATGAAGTTACTTCTGCAAAGCTGATCCTTAAGACATTAGGGCTTCGTACCGGTGGTATTGAGGTAGTATCTTGTCCGACCTGTGGAAGAACATCCATTGATCTGATCGGATTAGCGAATAAAGTAGAGAACTTAGCGGCTGATTATGAGAATCTGAACATTAAGATTGCGGTTATGGGCTGTGTGGTGAATGGACCTGGAGAAGCGAAAGAAGCAGATCTTGGGATTGCGGGAGGCAACGGAGAAGGATTGCTCATCAAGAAAGGTGAGATTGTTAAGAAGGTACCGGAAGACCAATTGTTGAATGTATTAGAGGATGAATTGAAGCATTGGGAACAGTAACAGAACGTAAATCATTTTTTGAGGTATTTCCCGGATTTGAATGTCCACCATCATATCGTGAATTATTCGAACAGGTATATGTCACGAAAGCGGTACTTGTCAAATCCGAGAAGACATTGAAATTACATATAGACAGTAAGATATTAATTCCGAAGCAGGATATGTATGGAATGGAAGATTTGTTGAGTGAGTTTGTCTTTCAGGGCAATATGCGTGTCAAGTTCTACGAGCATTATGATCTGTCCAATCAGTATGATGTGAAGAATCTGACAGATGCCTATAAGGAAAGCATGTTATTTGAACTCTCAGTGGAATCTTCCGTTCTTTATCGTTTGGTGAAAAATGCGGAATGGTTCACGGAACAGTCTGTTATCACGTTAACGTTAGACGATACTTTTCTGGCAAAAACACGGTCAAATGATATCAAGAAATATCTTGAACAGGTCTATAAAGATCGGTTTGACTTTGATATTCAGGTAGGATTTGACTTTACCGAGGAACAGAAAGACGCAATACGCCGGGCTAATGAGCATAAGCTACAGCAGGAAGTACACCAGATCATGGAACAGGTGCGTAAGAACGAGGAAGAGCAGGCTATAGCAGAAGGACATGCATCGTCAGAGGAGAAGAAAGAGAAGGCTGAGAAAGCGGGTGGGACTTCGGAGAAGAAATCTGCCGGAAATGGCGGATTTGAGAAGAAGACGCCAAAGGAGGGTAACTGGGGCAGATCTGCGTATGGACGTACGAAGGTGGCAGATCCGGATGTGATCTATGGAAGAAATGTAGAAGGCGAAGAAGTGGCAATCTCTGCGATTACGGAAGGTCTTGGTGATATTGTAGTGCGTGGTAAGATCTTTGAGATGGAAGAGAGAGAACTTCGTAATGAGAAATTATTAATCTCTTTTGCAATTACAGACTTTACAGATTCGATTGCCGGTAAGATCTTTGTGACAAAGGATGACTGGGAACTGTTAAAGGGCGACTTTAAGACAGGTGGATTCTATCGAGTTAAGGGTGTGCCTGCCTATGATACCTATGTAAGAGAAGTGACTTTGAATTCCATCACCGGTATTAAGCCGATTCCAGACTTTACGACCAAGCGGCAGGATAATTCCATGGAGAAACGTGTCGAACTGCATATGCATACCGTATACAGCGATAACGATAGCGTGGTAGATGTCGGTAAGATTATCAGCCGGGCGAAGGAATGGGGACACCCTGCGATTGCCATTACAGATCATGGTGTAGCACAGGCATTTCCGGTTGCGAATCATTGCATTAAGAAAGACGACCCGTTTAAGATCATATATGGTGTAGAAGGCTATTTTATTGATGATATGAAGGACTTTGTTGTCCGTCCGAAGGGACAGTCACTAGATGATACCTATGTTGTATTCGATATTGAGACAACGGGATTAAATGCGAAGTTCTGCAAGATCATTGAGATCGGTGCTGTGAAGGTTGAGGGCGGTGAAGTAGTGGAACATTTCTCGGAGTTCATTAATCCTGAGATTCCGATTCCTTATAATATTACAAAATTGACGTCCATTACGGATGAAATGGTTATGAATGCAGAGACTGTTGAAGTGATCCTGCCACGATTCTTAGAATTCATTGGGGATAGTGTAGTTGTTGCACATAATGCACAGTTTGATACAGGATTTATCAAGAAGTTTGCAAAGGATCTCGGATATACCTTTACGAATACAATAGTCGATACGATGACACTTGGGCACGTGTTGTGTCCCGAGCTTGGTAAGTTTACCCTGGATCGTATCTGTAAGCATTTGGGAATCAAGTTAGAGAATCACCACAGAGCGGTAGATGATGCCGGGGCAACAGCAGAGATATTCATTCGTTTCATACAGATGCTCAAAGAACGGGATGTCACAAACTTAGATGAATTGAATGTCTTAGGTGAGACTTCAGAGGACACGATCAAGAAGAGTAAATATTACCATGGCATTATCTTAGCAAAGAATGAGATAGGGCGTGTGAATCTGAATCGGTTGATCTCGGCATCGCATGTGGAATATTTCAACCGAAGACCACTCATGCCGAAGAGTCTGATCGCAAAGTACCGGGAGGGTCTGATCCTTGGTTCTGCCTGCGAGGCAGGAGAGTTATTTCGTGCGATTGCCAGTGATGCGGAAGAGGATGAGATTGACCGGATTGTGAATTTCTATGATTATCTGGAGATTCAGCCGATTGGCAATAATGCATTTATGAAGGCAGAAGACCGCTATCCGAATGTGAATACCGATGAAGATCTTCAGGAATTAAACCGCCGGATCGTGAAGCTTGGTGAGACTTATAATAAGCCGGTTGTAGCAACGTGTGACGTGCATTTTCTTGATCCGGAGGATTCCATCTATCGCGCGGTTATTATGGCGGCAAAGGGCTTCAAGGATGCGGACCAGCAGCCGCCTTTGTTCTTCCGTACCACGGAGGAAATGCTTGCAGAGTTCGAATATCTTGGAAGTGACAAAGCACATGAGATCGTGATTGATAATACGATCAGGATCGCCAATATGATCGAGAAGATCTATCCGGTCAGCCCGGATAAATGTCCTCCGGTTATTGAGGATTCTGATAACACATTACGCCGAATCTGTTACGATAAGGCACATGAGATCTATGGACCGGATCTGCCGGAACAGGTTACAAGTCGTCTGGAGAAGGAATTGACATCTATCATTGGTAATGGATATGCAGTTATGTACATTATCGCACAGAAGCTGGTGTGGGATTCCAATGATCACGGCTATCTGGTTGGTTCCCGTGGTTCCGTTGGATCTTCCTTTGTAGCAACAATGGCAGGTATTACTGAGGTAAATCCATTAGCGGCACATTATATCTGTCCGAATTGTTATTATGTGGACTTTGACTCGGATCTTGTTAAGAGTTATTCGGGAAGTTCCGGTTGTGATATGCCGGATATGACATGTCCAAAATGCGGTACGATGATGAAGAAGGAAGGGCATGATATCCCATTTGAGACGTTCCTTGGGTTCTATGGAGATAAAGAGCCGGATATTGACCTGAACTTCTCCGGTGAATATCAGGCGTGCGCACATGCATATACAGAGAAATTGTTTGGTAAGGGACATGCGTTCCGTGCCGGTACGATCGGTACGATTGCACAGAAGACTGCAGAGCAGTTGGTATATAAATATTATCAGGAACGGGAGGTCACGAAACGAAGATGCGAGATGGCACGTATTGCACAGGGCTGTGTTGGGGTAAAGCGTACAACCGGACAGCATCCGGGCGGTATGGTTGTCGTACCGAGTGATCGTGAGATCTATGAGTTTACGGCAATCCAGAAGCCGGCCAATGATGTCAAGACGAACATTATCACGACACATTTTGAGTACCATTCCATTGATGCAAACCTGTTGAAGTTGGATATTCTAGGACACGATGATCCGACGATCATTCGAAGATTGGAGGATCTGACCGGGAAAGATGCCAAGACGATCGCTCTGGATGACAAAGATGTTATGGAATTGTTCCACAGTCCGGAGGTGCTTGGTATCACACCGGAAGATATCAGTGGATGTCAGACCGGTTCCTTAGGTGTACCGGAGTTTGGTACGGACTTCGTTATCCAGATGCTGGTAGACACGAAACCGAAGAGTTTCTCCGACCTTGCCCGTATCTCCGGTCTGTCTCATGGTACGGACGTATGGCTGAATAACGCACAGACGTTGATCGCAGAAGGAAAGACGGACCTGACCAATGCGATCTGTTGTCGAGACGATATTATGGTCTATCTGATCCATATGGGCTTAGAGCCCGGTATGGCATTTAATATCATGGAGAAAGTACGTAAGGGTATTGTTGCTAAGGGTAAATGCGATAAATGGCCGGAGTGGGAGAAGGAGATGCTTGCTCATAACGTGCCGGATTGGTATATCTGGTCTTGTACGCAGATCAAGTACATGTTCCCGAAGGCACATGCGGTTGCATATGTCATGATGGCATGGCGTATTGCCTGGTTCAAGATCAATGAGCCGCTTGCGTATTACACAGCATATTTCAGTATCCGTGCGAAAGCATTTAATTATGAGACGATGTGTCAGGGTGCAGACCGGCTACATGCAGAGATGGCAGCCATCCGGAAGAAACCGAAGAATGAGCAGACCGGTTCTGACGAAGATGCAATGCGTGATATGCGTATTGTGGAGGAAATGTATGCCAGAGGCTACGATTTCATGCCAATCGATCTATATCAGGCAGATGATATCAATTGCCAGATCATAGATGGTAAGATCATGCCGCCATTTACCTCGATCGAAGGTGTTGCGGAGAAGGCGGCTGCGCAGATCAAGGAAGCGGCAAAGGGCGGTAAGTTCATGTCGAAGGAAGATCTGCGGCTGCGGGCGAAGATTGGTAAGTCGACGATCGAGAAAATGTCAGCACTTGGAATTCTTAATGGATTACCGGAATCGAGCCAGTTGAGTATCTTTGATTTTGCTAATTAAAAAAGTGTAGAAAATTGTGAAAAAAGGGTTGACGATTTGCTGAATGTTTGTTATACTAGGCAAGTCGTCAAGCGACAAGGCCAATTGGTCAAGCGGTTAAGACGCCGCCCTCTCACGGCGGAAACAGGGGTTCGATTCCCCTATTGGCTGTTATCTGCGAAAGCAGATTGCATTTATTTG
>USBM01000119.1 GCA_900552885.1 uncultured Clostridium sp.
CCCGGCAATTATCCCGATCACAGAAGAGTGCCCGAAAGGACAGTGCACAAATCCATATGGATGGACAAAATCCATGCTTGAGCAGATCCTGACAGACATTCAGAAAGCAGATCCGGAATGGAACGTAGTTCTTCTCCGTTACTTTAATCCGATCGGAGCGCATGAGAGTGGATTGATCGGAGAAGCACCGAATGGTATTCCGAACAATCTGCTTCCTTATGTTGCCAAAGTAGCAGCGGGTGTATTAGAGAAAGTGAATGTGTTTGGAGATGATTATGATACACCAGATGGTACCGGAGTAAGAGATTATATTCATGTTGTAGATCTTGCAAAGGGACATGTGTGTGCCGTGAAGAAGTTATTAGAGCATCCGGGTCTTGTGATTTATAACTTAGGAACAGGAATCGGATATTCTGTGTTAGATATCATCCATAATTTTGAGAAGGCGTGTGGCAAGAAGATTCCGTATGTGATCGCACCGAGAAGAGCAGGTGATATCGCGACCTGTTATTCGGATCCGTCCAAGGCAGAGAGAGAACTTGGATGGAAGGCAGAGTATGGAATTGATCGGATGTGTGAAGATGCCTGGAGATGGCAGTCTATGAACCCGAATGGATATGATACAGTGAAAGAGGGATGAATCAGGAGGGTTAGAACGGAATGAAAAATTTGTTATTTATTGTGAATCCTTCGGCTGGAAGGAAACATATTAAGGGCAAATTATTTGATATTGTAGATCTGTTTGTCAAAGCAGATTATAACGTAAGAGTATATCCAACGCAGGCAAAGCAGGATGCAACACGGATCGTCTGTGAGGAAGGGTGGTTATATGATCTGATCGTGTGTGCAGGTGGCGACGGTACATTGGATGAAGTTGTGGCGGGCTGCATGAAATGTGGATGTGATACGCCGATTGGTTATATTCCATCCGGTACGACGAATGATTTTGCCAGAAGCCTTGGAATCCCGAAAGATCCGATGCGTGCAGCGAACCGAATTGTGAAATATCAGCCACAGCCAATTGACATTGGTTCTTTTAATGGAGACTGCTTTGTGTATGTGGCGGCATTTGGCGCATTTAGTGCGGTCAGTTATTCTACTCCACAGGAATATAAGAATCATTTAGGGCATATGGCATATATATTAGAAGGAATCAGAAGTGTGCCAAGCCTGACCTCTTACCACATGAAGGTGGAATATGATGGGAATATTATTGAAGACGACTTCTTGATCGGAATGATCACGAATTCGTTAACGGTAGGAGGATTCCCGAATCCGAATTCCAAGATCGCACAGTTAGATGATGGAATGTTTGAAGCATTGCTGGTGAAGTATCCAACGAATCCGATCGATCTGCAGGCAACGGTTACTGCTTATCTGATGGGTGAATTTAATCCGGAATATATGTATCAGTTCAAAGCAAGAAAGATCAGTGTGGACAGTCCGGAGACTGTGGCATGGACATTAGACGGTGAATTTGGTGGTAACGTAACGTATGCGGAAGTGCAGAATATGCAGCATGCGATACAGATCATTAAAAAGTAGCATAAGACAAGCTGTATGAATAATTAAGAATAATAAGAACAGAAGGGGTATATCATGGGTAAGTATTTTGGTACAGATGGCTTCCGCGGAGAGGCCAATGTAGATCTGACGGTAGAACATGCCTACAAGGTAGGCAGATATTTAGGCTATTATTATGGCAAGAATCATGAGGATGGCAAAGCAAGCATTGTAATTGGAAAGGATACAAGACGTTCCTCTTATATGTTTGAATATTCTTTGGTTGCGGGATTGACAGCAAGTGGAGCAGATGTATATCTGATGCATGTAACGCCAACCCCGAGCGTATCGTATATTGTACGGTTGGATGAATTTGATTGTGGAATTATGATCTCAGCCAGCCATAATCCATATTATGATAATGGAATTAAAGTGATCAATGGACAGGGCTATAAGTTAGAGGCAGAGGTGGAAGCGGAGATTGAAGCATATATTGATGGCGAGATCCCGGAGATTCCATTTGCAAAGAGAGAGCAGATTGGTAAGACGGTTGATTATGCTATGGGACGTAACCGTTATATCGGTTATCTGATGACATTGGCAACCCGTTCTTACAAGAATAAGAGAGTAGGTCTTGACTGTGCTAATGGAGCATCTTCTACGGTGGCTAAAGCAGTATTTGAGGCATTAGGAGCTAAGACTTATGTGATCAACAATGAACCGGATGGAACGAATATTAACAATAATTGTGGTTCTACCCATATTGAACAGTTACAGAAGCTGGTAGTGGAGAAACAGTTGGATATCGGATTTGCTTATGATGGAGATGCGGATCGTTGTCTTGCGGTAGATGAGACCGGTGAAGTGATTGATGGAGATAAGATCTTATATGCATGTGGCTGTTATCTGTCAGAACGTGGAGAACTGAATAATAACACGGTTGTAACAACGATCATGTCAAACTTAGGACTGTATAAGGCGTTAGATAAGAAGGGAATTTCTTATGAAAAGACCGCAGTTGGAGATAAGTATGTATTTGAAAATATGATGGAAAACGGACATTCTCTTGGTGGAGAACAGAGTGGACACATTATCTTTAGTAAATATGCAACAACGGGAGATGGTGTGTTAACTTCGATCAAGTTAATGGAAGTCATCTTAGAGAAGAAAGTAAAGGCATCTGAGCTATTCCGTGATCTGAAGATCTATCCACAGTTATTACAGAATGTGCGGGTAAAGAGCAAACCGGAAGCAAAGGCAGATCCGGATGTAATGGCTGCTGTAGAGAAAGTAGAGAAGGCATTAGGAGAGGAAGGAAGAATCCTTCTTCGGGAAAGCGGTACGGAACCGGTGATTCGTGTTATGGTGGAAGCAGCAACAGATGAATTGTGTAAACAGTATGTAGAAGAAGTAGTTGCCGTGATCAAAGCCAAGGGACATGAGGCATAGGAGCGGAGAGAATCATGAATAAGAGCAATACGTTCCGACAAAGAAGTATCCTCGGATTGGCTGCTTTAGCGCTTGCCTGTGCATTAGGGACAGCTCCGGTTACGGTTCAGGCAGAGAAGAATGGATGGCACAAAGGCTATTATTATGAAGATGGCGAGAAAGTGACCGATGACTGGGTACATTCAGATGGTAAGAGATATTATGTAGGTGAGAATGGCAGGAAGCTGGTTGGATGGAACCGGATAGGTTCTTCTTACTATTTCTTTAATCAAAAAGGCAATAATTATCAGCAGGGTAAGCCAATTGGTGCACAGATTACGAAGTTGAGTAATCAAGTGGTAACAATGGGAATTGATGTGTCAACCTGGCAGGGTAAGGTGAACTGGAATCAGGTAAAGCAATCAGGTGTGGATTTTGTCATGATCCGTGTCGGATATGGAAAAGGACGTTATGGAACTAAGAAATGTACGGTAGACAATCGGTTCCGATCCTATGTGGAAGGGGCAAGTCAGGTTGGAATACCAATCGGCATTTATTTCTATTCGTATGCGACAAGTGAAGAAGATGCGTTAGAAGAGGCAGAATTTACGATCGGGCAGTTAGAGGGGATTCCAATCAGTTTCCCGGTTGCCTATGATATAGAGGATGCACATATTCTGAATAAGACAACGAATGAACTGAGAACTTCTATGACGAAGACCTATATGGATACAATTGCTGCCGCAGGATATTATCCGATGTATTATTGTAATCAGGGTTGGTATAATGATCATTTGGATTCGGAGGAGTTGGAGGATTATGATTTCTGGTATGCCAGATATACGAATAAAGAACCGGATATCGAGGAATATCCATATGCGATGTGGCAGGCAACTTCCATGCAAAAGATTCAGGGAATCCCGGAGAATACAGTAGATATTGATTTTCTATACAAAGATTACCGTAATTTGATCCAGACACGAACAACAGCCGAGAAATACGGCTGGTATAGGGAAGGATTCAACTGGCAATATTATTATCAGGGACAACGGAAGCAGGACGGTTGGTTTACAATAGGTGGTTACACGTATTATCTGGATAATAATGGTGCATTGGAAGGCTGGCAGACGCTTGATAATAACCGATATTATTTTAATGGTAAAGGCCAGATGCAAAAGGGAATTGTTCGTGTGGGTCTGCATCGTTATCTGTTTGGAGAAGATGGTGTGCTGCAGATGACAACGGATGAACCGGGTGTAACAATTGATGCAGATGGAGTATGTCATATTAAGAAAGGCTGGTACCGGAATGAGGATGACAAGTACTTCTATCGAAACAGTGATGGAACAATCGCAAAGAACCGATGGATCACAACCAAAGGCAAGAAGTACTATGTAGGAAGCAAAGGAATCCGGGTGACAGGTTTTCAGACAATTAAGAAAAAGAGATATTATTTCAACAGCAATGGTGAGATGGTGCGTGGCAAGACGATCACCATACACGGACGTAAGTATACATTTCGTAGAAACGGCCAGTTGAAATGATCTGTAGCATACAGTAGGATGCGGCAGAAGATGGAGAATACAGGATTATGAAAAAGAGAGAGCAATTTAAACGATTAATCAATTTTTTGGAAGGATTTGTAATATTAGCTGCACATACGGTGATCTTTGCCTTTGTATGGTATGGTTCGTATGTAGAACAGTTAGAGATTCCGTTTTGGCGGCGTGGTGACTGGGCTGTAATCGGCGTATATGCATTGATCCTGTTTTTGTTGACTCATTTATATGGAGGATTCAAGATTGGTTACCTGCGATTGATGGATGTGCTGTATTCTCAGATATTGTCTTTATTATGTGCCAATGTTGTGGCTTATGTTCAGGTCGTGCTGATCAGTAGGAAGTATTTAAGTTCCGCGCCGATTTTCAAGATGACAATTGTGCAGATTGCAATCATCCTGTTATGGGTGTTCATATGCAAATTGATCTATGCGGCATTGTATCCGCCAAGGCAGATGCTGTTAGTATGTTATGACAGAAATCCGGATGATATGATCGAAAAGATGAGTTCAAGGCAGGACAAGTATGAGATCTGTGATATTGCAGATCTGAACGAGGAATCTTTGGACAGTGTATGTGAGATGGTGAAAGAATATGAAGCGGTATTGATCTATGATATTCCGGCCTATGAGAGAAACATTATCCTGAAATGCTGTTTTACGGAGAGTGTCAGAACATATGTAACACCTAAGATTTCGGATATCTTACTGAGGGGATCGGATAATATCCATCTGTTCGATACACCGTTATATTTATCGAGAAATCAGGGATTATCGGCTGACCAGCTTATGTTTAAGCGGTTGTTGGATCTGGTGGTCTGTATACCGGTATCCGTAATTTTGATGCCGCTATTTCTGATCATTGCATTCTTGATCAAGGTATATGATGGTGGTCCGGTGCTTTACAAACAGCCAAGGCTGACAGTGAATGGTAAGATATTTAATATCTATAAGTTTAGAAGTATGTGTATGGATTCAGAGAAAGGCGGAGCGCAGCTTGCCAAGAAAAATGATGACCGTATCACGCCGGTTGGACGGGTTCTGCGTGCATTACATTTTGATGAATTCCCACAGTTGATCAATATTATAAAGGGTGATATGTCTTTGGTCGGACCAAGACCGGAACGGCCGGAGATTGCAGCACAGTATAAAGAGATTATACCGGAGTTTGATTTCCGATTGAAAGTGAAAGCAGGACTGACCGGTTATGCACAGGTATATGGCAAATATAATACGACTCCATATGATAAGTTGAAGTTAGATCTTACTTATATAGAGAATTATTCCTTCTGGTTAGATATCAAGCTGATGTTCCCATTCTTAAATACGACATTGGTATAATCACTGTTATTTACCTGTGACGTAGTCTTATGAACTTCTGTAACCGGTTCTGTTACTGCAGCTGCTGCTGTTTCCGGCACGGTCTTTGTTGCAGCTTCTGTTACAATTGTCTGTACTGCTGCTGTCTCCGTTACAGCTTCCGTTGTTGCTGTTTCTATTTCTTCAGTAGTTGCAACAGTTTCCTCTGCTGTAGTGGTATTCTCTGTTGTCTGCTGTTCTTCTGTTACCGCTTCTGTAGAATCAGCCGTTGTTTCCTCTGCTTCCACATTAACTGTTACAGCCTTATATGTTCTGTTACTTGCTATTGTTCTTGTCTGGATAAAATAAATACCCGTTAATGTAACAATAACAACTGCTGTAAGTATTCCGATTAATTTAAATAATCTTTTGAAATTTGTCTTCATAATGTTACCCTCCCGTTATAACCAATGGGCAACATATTCATAAAACAGAGTAAACATACTCCGTGCAACCGGCTACCATCCTGTTAAGGGTAAGGTCCTTGGCTTTGCGTCCCAATCTTTCGATTGGTTTGCCCATTGTTCAATTAAATAAATAAAAATAAGCACCCTTACCGGATGCTTAAATAAATATCAAAAAGATATGCAACCGGCTGCCACCCTGTTAAGGGAAAGGCCCTTGGCTTTGCGTCCCAACCTTTCGATTGGTTTGCCTAATATTCAACTTCAACCATAAATAAAAAAACAATCTTCTTGTTCTTAGGTACAGTATAGCACTTTTTGCCAAAAAAGCAATAATTTTTTTTATTTTTTTTTTTTATTTTTTTTTCATTTTTTTAATACATTAAGCACATAATCAGCCTGTTTCATATTCATTGTGTAATCCATTGTCATTCTTATTGTTCCGTCTGCATATTTTTCGGGAACTCCAAGAGAAGAAAGCACATATGATTTTTCTTTGCCTCCGTTACACGCCGATGCACC
>USBM01000120.1 GCA_900552885.1 uncultured Clostridium sp.
AGAAGGTTGTGGCTGCTGTAAAGGATCAGGTAAGTGACATTATGCATACCTTCAATTATCCATATACCATTCCACAGGCATTGTTAGCCGAGAAGGTTTGTGAGACAATCGGTATGGATAAGATCTTTTATCAGAATTCCGGAACAGAGGCCAATGAGGCAATGATCAAGATGGCCCGTAAATATGGTATTGAGAAGTATGGTCCGAATAAATATCATATCGTAACGGCTAAGATGGGATTCCATGGAAGAACCTTTGGAGCAATGTCAGCAACCGGTCAGCCGGGCAATGGATGTCAGGTTGGATTTGGTCCGATGACCTACGGTTTCTCTTATGCACCATATAATGATCTGGAAGCATTTAAGAATGCATGTACAGAGAATACCATTGCTATCATGGTGGAGCCGGTGCAGGGTGAAGGCGGTGTACATCCTGCAACAATGGAATTTATGAAAGGACTTCGTGAGTTCTGTGATGAAAAGGGTATGTTGCTCCTGATCGATGAAGTGCAGACCGGATGGTGCAGAACCGGAGCGGTTATGTCTTATATGAATTATGGAATTAAGCCGGATATCGTATCTATGGCAAAGGGCTTAGGTGGAGGAATGCCGATCGGTGCCATCTGTGCGACTGCAGAGGTTGCGAAAGCATTTACACCGGGTTCTCATGGAACTACCTTTGGTGGACATCCGGTAAGCTGTGCAGCAGCACTTGCAGAAGTAAATGAGTTATTAGACAGAGACCTGGCAGGCAATGCCAAGAAGATGGGCGATTACTTCGCTGCGAAGTTAGAGAAGCTTCCACATGTTAAGGAAGTCAGACATCAGGGCTTGTTAGTTGGTGTGGAATTTGATGACAGCGTTAATGGTGTGGAAGTAAAACATGGATGCTTAGATCGTAAGCTGCTGATCACAGCAATTGGAGCGCATATCATCCGTCTGATCCCACCGCTTATCGTATCCGAAGAGGAATGTGATAAAGCATACGAGATTATTAAGGAAGCAGTAGAAGCATTATAGAAAGCATTCTTACTTATATAATGTGATATTGCTCAGAGAGATAGGAGAGATGTAAATGAAACACTTTATTGTAAATATTGGCTGCGAATACGGAAGTGGCGGCCCGGATATTGGAAAATTGGTTGCAGAGTCTCTTGGAATCCCGTTCTATGACAGAGCGTTAGTAGACAAGGTGGTCGATCAGTTAGGTGTCGATCGGGAGCTGGTCGAGAAAGCAGATTCCGGAGATAAGGTCAAATATGAATTTGATACGAGTTTCGGGCCAAGATATGCGAATCTGACGAACCGTGTCATCTATACACAGTTTGAGGTAATTCAGAAATTCGCAAAGAAATCCTCTTGCGTGATCATCGGACGTTGTTCGAATTATATCTTAAAAGATCGTGATGACTGCATTAATATATTTATCTATGCACCGGAGGAATACCGGATACAGCATATTATGGAACAAAGAGGAGTGTCCCGAAAGGAAGCACAGGAGCTGGTCAAATATAATGATGGCATGTTGAAGTCAAGATATGAATATATGACCGGCTCGGATATGAGTGATTGTCATACCAGACATATGATGATCGATTCGAGTGTATTAGGATTAGAGAAGACAGCAGAATATATCCTGCAGTTGATTGATTTGAGATTTGAAGATTAATATAGTATGAATAAAGCATTTACATTTAACAAAGGCGTTAAAGAGACAGATACCCTGTTTTTTTGACGCCTTTCTCCTTTATTCAGACAAATACGTGAGAAAGGGTTGATGGCAGATGGAAAAGAAAAAATCGGAATTTGACAAAGTATTTAGTGCATGGGACATCTTAGTCATTGCGTTTGGTGCGATGATCGGCTGGGGCTGGGTCGTATCAACCGGTGACTGGATCTCCCGTGGTGGTGTAATAGGAGCAGCAATTGGTTTTGCATTAGGTGGAGTGATGATCTTCTTTGTAGGTCTTACTTATGCAGAGCTTACCGCAGCACTTCCACAGTGTGGTGGCGAGCATGTATTCAGTTATAAGGCGATGGGGCCAATCGGGTCCTTTATCTGTACCTGGGCAATCATCTTAGGATATGTCAGTGTAGTATGTTTTGAAGCATGTGCACTTCCAACAATCATTACCTATATCTATCCTAAGTTTTTGAAGGGATATCTGTATACAGTAGCTGGCTTTGATATCTATGCAAGCTGGTTGGCAGTTGCCATGATCGTAGCAATTTTTATTACCTTTATCAATATCAAGGGTGCGAAGACCGCCGCAATCTTACAGACGGTGCTTACGGTTATTATTGGCGGTGTTGGTATCCTGTTAGTAGTAGCATCTGCTGTTTCAGGAGATATGAGTAACCTGCAGCCGCAGTTGTTTGCAAGTGAGGATACAGTAATTTCTTTGAAAGCAATCATGAGTGTTGCTGTTATGACACCATTCTTCTTTATCGGTTTTGATGTAATTCCACAGGCGGCAGAAGAGATTAATGTACCACTTAAGAAGATTGGAAAGATTATGATTCTTTCTATTGTGTTGGCGGTTGCGTTTTATGCGCTGATTATTGTAGGCGTTGGCTATGTCATGAATGCGTCTGATATTGCAGCATCCATGGAAGGTTCCGGACTGGTTACTGCAGATGCAATGGCAAAAGCATTTAACAGCAGTATGATGTCAAAGGTTCTGATCATTGGTGGTATGTGTGGTATTATTACAAGCTGGAATTCTTTCCTGATCGGCGGCAGCCGGGCAATGTATTCGATGGCAGAATCTTATATGATTCCAAGAACCTTTGCTAAGTTACATCCAAAGTATAAGACTCCGGTCAATGCATTGTATCTGATTGGTATTCTTTCTGTACTAGCTCCATTATTTGGTCGTAAAATGTTAGTATGGATTGTAGATGCAGGTAACTTTGGCTGCTGTCTGGCATATTGTATGGTGGCACTTTCCTTCATTATATTAAGAAGCAAAGCACCGGATATGAAGCGGCCATACAAGGTAAAGCATTATAAGTTTGTTGGAGCTATGGCAGTATTGATGTCTGGTTTTATGGTTGTTATGTATATGATTCCGGGATCAGGAAGTACATTAGTTGTTCAGGAATGGGCAATGGCCGGAGGCTGGTCACTGCTGGGTGTTGTATTCTTTATTGTCTGTAAGTTAAAATACAAAGAGAAGTTTGCATCTCATGTGGATGTTAGTTCAGATGAGGAAGAAGAAAATGATGACGTGGATGCAGCATTGCAGAAAGCATTGGATACGGTTTCTGTGGAGGCTGAGGAAGAAGTTGCTCCTGCAATCGCGTTTAATTATTTCCTTCCGGTCAATGTGGTGTTTGGTTGTGGTAAGGTGTTAGAGACTGGTTCTCTTACAAAACCATATGGTAATAAGGCGTTGGTGGTAACCGGACGGAGCAGCGCGAAGAAGTCAGGTCTGTATGATAAGGTGGCAGACAGCCTGAAACAGGCAGGAATTGAGCATGTATTGTTTGATAAGGTGGCACAGAATCCGCTCACGACAACAGCAATCGAAGGTGCACAGTTTGCAAAGGATAACGGCTGTGACGTGGTCGTTGCAATTGGTGGCGGTTCGATCATGGACTGTGCGAAAGCCATTGCATTCTTAGCATTAAATGATGGAGATATCAATGATTATATCTATGGCAGACTGAAGAGTGATACGGCATTACCGCTTGTATTAATTCCGACTACTTGTGGTACGGGATCAGAGGGCAATGGATTTGCGGTACTTACCAATCCGGAAAATGGAGATAAGAAGTCCCTTCGTTGCAATGCGATTGTGGCAAAGGTATCCATTGTTGATCCGGAGTGCATGATGACAATGCCAAAGCACGTATTAGCATCCGTTGGATTCGATGCGTTGTGTCATTGTATCGAGGCATATACATCAAAGATTGCACAGCCATTTACCGATGCGCTTAGTGTGTATGCAATGGAATTGATCGCAGATAATCTTGTGAAGGTCTATCGTGGTGAGGGCGGCAAGGAAGCCTGGGAGAAGATTACGTTGGCATCAACCATTGGTGGTATGGTAATCAATACGGCAGGTGTTACGTTAGCACATGGTATGGAACATCCGGCAAGCGGCCTGAAGGATATCGTACACGGCAAAGGTCTTGCAGCCTTGACTCCGGTTGTGATTGAAGCATCCGAAAAAGGAGATCATTTCAAATTTGCAAAGATTGCAAGAATCTTTGGTGGTGTAACTTCAAAAGATCTTGCACCGAAGATCCGTACCTTATTAAGGAATCTGGATATGGAATGTACGTTATCAGATCTTGGTTTATCGAAGGAAGATATTCCTTGGATGGCAGAGAACTGTATGAAAGTATCTGCAGCAGGTGTAGCAAATAATCCGGTGGTATTTACACAGGAAGAGATTGCGGATCTGTATGCGAAAGCAATGTAATATATACAGGTAATAGGAGACGATCCTTTTTCATCAACCCTTATGGAAAGAAAGTCTTGCCAATTCGGTATCGGGTGTGCTATTTTATAGGAAGGGAATGAAGTTCTCCCTAAGTAGTGAATACTTGAACCGCTTATTAAGCTGATGACTTCTGTGTTAAGAATAACGCAGAAGCTGTCAGCTTTTTCTACTTTATAGGAATGTCCTATAAAGCAAAAACGCTCCGCTAAGGATGTGCACCTTGCGGAGAAGAAGATAATTGCTTCGCAATTCTGCGCGAGCACAAAAGAGTCGCAAGCGACTTTTTATGCTGTGGAGCGGATAAGCAAAACTGCGTATAGAAGGAGGAAAATATATGTTGTTAAGTATTGCTTTGATTCTAATAGTTGGTATGGCAATGGGATGGCTGTGTCAGAAGGTGAAATTGCCGAGTCTGCTCGGTATGTTGATTACGGGAATGGTGTTAGGTCCATATGTGTGTAATCTGTTAGATGACAGTATTCTTGGAATCTCTTCTGAACTAAGAAAGATTGCACTTATTATTATCCTGACGAGAGCCGGATTAGGACTGGATTTGTCCGGACTGAAGAAGATTGGACGACCGGCAATTCGGATGTGCTTTGTTCCGGCAAGCTTTGAATTGTTGGGAATCGTATTGTTAGCACCACGACTTATGGGAATGTCGTTATTGGAGGCTGCAATATTGGGAGCCGTGCTTGCGGCGGTTTCTCCGGCAGTGGTTGTCCCACGTATGGTAAAATTGATGGAGGAAGGTTATGGGGTGAAGAAAGGTATCCCGCAGTTGGTCTTAGCAGGAGCATCGGTAGATGATGTATATGTTATCGTATTGTTCTCTACTTTTACAGGTATGATGCAGGGAGAGGGTGCTTCGGTACTGCGTTTTGTCAACATTCCGGTATCCATTGTATTGGGAATTGGAGTAGGCCTGATCCTTGGTATCGCATTAGCAAAATATTTTGAGAAGGTGCATATCCGGGATACGGCAAAGGTGCTGATCATTCTAAGTATTTCCTTTTTGTTAGTTGTGGCTGAGGATTCTCTTGCCACACCGATCACTTTTTCGGCTTTGATCGCAATTATGTTTATTGGAATTGGTCTGCGAAAGAAGAGAGAACCGGTCGCAGCACGGTTATCTGTTAAGTATGGAAAGCTGTGGGTGGCAGCTGAAGTATTCCTGTTTGTATTAGTGGGTGCGACGGTGAATATTGGGTATCTGGGTCATGTAGGCTGGAAAGCATTGCTGGTTATTATAGGAGCTTTATTGTTTCGAATGGCAGGTGTATTCTGTTGTCTGCTGCGGACAGACCTTGCATGGAAGGAGCGGTTATTTACAATGCTGGCATATACGCCAAAGGCAACGGTACAGGCTGCAATTGGCGGCATTCCGTTATCCCTTGGATTTGCCTGTGGAGATACTGTGCTGACAGTAGCAGTATTGGCAATTGTGCTGACGGCAGCGCTTGGAGCGTTTGCGATTGATCTTTCTTATAAGAGACTGCTTGAAGCGAATGATTAGAAGTGAGCGTTCGTGCGGAATACGGGTTTATGGTACAATAACACCAAAGCACGAGGCGGAAGGTACCAGGTGAATAATTCATACAAAGGAGTAAGAACACATGGATTCAGAGATTACAATACGAACAGCAGCTATAGAAGATGCACAGGCATTGTTGGATATATATGCATATTATGTGGAGGAGACGGCAATTACCTATGAATATGATGTTCCGTCTCTTGCGGAATTTGAGAGCCGGATTGCACATACATTGGAAAAGTATCCGTATCTGGTAGCAGAAATGGATGGAAAGATTGTGGGATATTCCTACGCAGGAGCATTTCACCCAAGAGCGGCATACCATTGGGGTGCAGAGATGACGGTGTATTTAGATCATACGGTGAGAGGGCATCAGATCGGTGCTAAGTTATATTCGTTAGTGGAAGAAATCCTCAAAGCACAGGGAGTGATTAAGACGATTGCCCTGATCACGCCACCGCCAAGCGAAGAGGAGAAGAAGATCTATAATAGTGTGGCATTTCATGAGAAGATGGGATATCAGATGCTGGGGTGTATGGATTATGCCGGTTATAAGTTCAACAGATGGTATCAGGTTGTTGTCATGGAGAAAATGATTGGAATACCGGAAGAACATATGCAGCCGATTAAGACGTTTGATGAAGTGAGGAACCTTTTTGCCCTTTGAGACTTTTACCCTTGCACAGCGTAAGTGAAGGCGGACGCACGAAACATCTAGGTTACGCATCGGTTGGTTTGGATATAACATATCAACGCAGGCACGCTCTCGCTACTC
>USBM01000121.1 GCA_900552885.1 uncultured Clostridium sp.
TAGTTTGATCTCGCAGCCATATTCATTTTCCAGACGGTATTTTAATACTTCAAATTGCAAAACACCAACCACACCGACAATGATCTCTGACATACCGGCCGTATATTCCTGGAAGATCTGAATCGCACCTTCCTGTGCAATCTGTGTAACGCCCTGTACAAACTGCTTTCTCTTCATCGTATTAAGCTGTATAACACGACAGAAATGTTCCGGTGCAAAAGTCGGGATTCCTTCATACTCAAACTTCTTACCCGGCTGACAGATCGTATCACCAATTGAGAAAATTCCCGGATCAAATACGCCGATCACATCTCCCGCATATGCTTCTTCTACGATCTTACGCTCCTGTGCCATCAACTGCTGCGGCTGGGATAATTTTAGTTTACGCTTACTTTGTACATGATATACATCTTTATTGGCATCAAACTTGCCGGAACAGATTCGCATAAATGCGATACGATCACGGTGTGCTTTATTCATATTCGCCTGAATCTTAAACACAAATGCAGAAAATGCCTCATCCATCGGATCGATCAATCCCTCATTTGACATTCTCGGAAGTGGAGAAGATGTCATCTGCAAGAAATGATCCAAAAATGTCTCAATACCAAATGTATTCAAAGCAGAACCAAAGAATACCGGTGTCAATTCACCCTTGTTGACCCGTTCCTGATCAAATTCCTCACTTGCACCATCTAACATCTCAACTTCTTCCATCAACTGATTATACAATACATCCCCGATATCCGCCCTTAATGATTCATCATCAATGGAATAATCCGTCTCTTCCGCTTTCTTAGCTCCTCCGGTGGATACCGCCTGAAACTTTGAAACCATTCTCGTCTTACGATCATATACACCCTTGAAATCATGTCCGGAACCGATCGGCCAGTTAATCGGACATGTCTGAATACCAAGTACCGTTTCGATATCATCTAATAACTCAAACGAATCCTTTGCAAAATGATCCATCTTATTAATAAATGTAAAGATCGGAATGTGACGCATGACACATACCTTAAACAGTTTGATCGTCTGCGGCTCTACACCTTTCGCTGCATCAATTACCATAACGGCAGAATCCGCAGCCATCAGGGTACGATAAGTGTCCTCCGAGAAATCCTGATGGCCCGGAGTGTCCAGAATGTTAATACAATATCCATCATACTGAAACTGCATAACAGAGGATGTAACAGAAATACCTCTCTCTTTCTCAATGTCCATCCAATCTGATACTGCATATTTTGAATTTGCCTTTCCTTTTACCGAACCCGCCGTATTGATTGCACCACCAAATAACAGAAACTTCTCTGTTAAAGTCGTCTTACCGGCATCCGGATGGGAAATAATTGCAAATGTTCTTCTCTTTTCAATCTCTTTTCTTAAATCTGCCATATTTCTCTCCTCAATCATCTGTTGCATAAAGCCTGTTACTCTATCCACACATGCTCCCACTAATGGATAACGCAAAATGGGCTGCCACCTTCTTATTATCTTCCAAAAGTGACAGCTCCATGTCAGTCTCTTACTTATTTTGCAACAATATTAACAATCTTGCCAGGTACATAGATCTCTTTGATCACATTTAATCCTGCCAGCTTGTCTGCAATTGCTTCTTTACCCTTAGCGATAACCACATCTTTAGCTTCATCCACTGAGATATCGACGGTTCCCTTTGTCTTACCATTAATCTGTACCGGAATCGTAACCTCGTTATCCTTCAATGCATCTTCTTCATAAGTTGGCCATCCGGAAGCAAATACCGTATCTGTTCCACCTAACTGCTGCCATAACTCTTCACCCATATGTGGTGCAAAAGGTGCGATCAGACGGACAACCGTCTTCAATGTCTCGGTATCTACGCCACCCTTCTTGGTAAGATCTACCAGCTTATTGTTATACTCCATAAAGCCGGAGACAACCGTATTCAACGAAAAGCTCTCCAAACGGGTTGTAATATCATATACCATCTTATGACGAATCTTGATCAGTTCCGGTGTCTCCTTGCCCGGATTCTCAATGTTCTTTGTTACCATCGTATAGAAACGGGTTAAGAAACGATATACACCATCAATTCCCCGGTCATCCCAGATGGAATCTAACTCTGGTGGTCCAATGAACAACTCATACATTCTAAGTGCATCACAACCGTAATCTCTTACCATATCATCCGGCGATACAATATTGCCAAGTGACTTACTCATCTTCGTAGCAGCACCTGTCTCACGGTCACGGCCACAGATCATACCTTGGTTAAATAACTTGGTAAACGGCTCATCAAAATCAACCACTCCAATATCATGTAAGAACTTGGTATAGAAACGGGAATACAATAAATGAAGCACTGCATGCTCTACACCACCGATATACATATCAACCGGAAGATACTTGTCTGCTTTCTCACGGTTCACTAATTCTTTGTCATTCTTATTATCTACATAACGTAAGAAATACCAGGAAGATCCCGCCCACTGTGGCATCGTATTCGTCTCACGCTTTGCCGGCTTACCACAACATGGACATGTTGTATTCACCCAGGAATCAATAGCTGCAAGAGGAGATTCTCCGGTTCCGGTTGGCTCATACTTCTCAACATCCGGAAGTAATACCGGTAACTGATCCTCCGGTACAGGCACTGCACCACAGTCCGGACAATGTACGATTGGAATTGGCTCACCCCAATAACGCTGACGGGAGAATACCCAGTCACGCAGCTTATAATTCACGGTCTTCTTACCATATCCCATCTTCTCGATCATCTCTGGTGCTTCCTTCTTCAATACAGAAGATTCCATACCATTCCAATCACCGGAATTGATCATCGTTCCACTTGCCTCGGTGTAAGCTTCTGTCATATTCTCGATCTCCTTACCATCCTTGGCAATAACCTGAATGATCGGAAGATCAAACTTCTTAGCAAATGCAAAGTCTCTATCATCATGTGCCGGTACACACATAATGGCACCGGTACCGTAATCTGCTAATACATAATCAGATAACCAGATTGGTGTCTTCTTACCATTCAATGGATTGATTGCATAAGAACCTGTGAATACACCGGTCTTTTCCTTATCCTGCATACGGTCTACATTAGACTTCATTGATGCATCGTAGATATACTTATCTACTGCTTCTCTCGTTTCATCGGTAGCCAACTTTGCAGCTAACTCATGCTCCGGAGCCAATACCATGAAAGTTGCTCCCCATAAAGTATCCGGACGAGTCGTATATACCGTAATTGCCTCATCCATTCCATCTACCTTAAAGTTAACCTCTGCACCATATGACTTGCCGATCCAGTCTGTCTGCATCTTCTTAACCTTCTCCGGCCAATCAAGCTTATCGAGATCTGCTAACAGACGATCCGCATAAGCAGTAATCTTAAGCATCCACTGACGAAGATTCTTCTTCGTTACTTCTGAATGGCAACGCTCACATTTACCATCTACCACTTCCTCATTGGCAAGACCGGTCTTACAAGATGGGCACCAGTTAATCGGCATCTGCTTCTCGTAAGCAAGACCTTTCTTGAACATCTGAACGAAGATCCACTGTGTCCACTTATAGAACTCCGGATCGGTTGTATTCACCTCACGATCCCAATCATAGATAGCGGCAATCTCCTTGATCTGTCTCTTAATATTGGCAACATTCTCTGCTGTAGAGATAGCAGGATGTACACCATTCTTAATTGCATAGTTCTCTGCCGGAAGACCGAATGCATCCCATCCCATTGGATGAATCAGGTAATATCCCTGCATTAACTTGTAACGGCTCCATACATCTGAGATAACATAGCCTCTCCAATGTCCTACATGGAGACCATGTCCGGATGGATATGGAAACATATCCAGACAGTAATACTTTGGCTTCTTACCATCCTCTACGTTAATTGGGTGTTCTTCCCACTGCTTACGCCATTTGCCTTCGATCAGCCTGTGATTATACGCTGTTGCCATGATTGTTGTTCCTCCTGCTTCTATATTACGTGCGTGTATCCTTGTCAAAAAAACCGCACAATATGCATCTTTAACTAATTCATTTTACCTATACACACCATATTTGTCAAGAATTCGGGCGGTTATTTTTGCATTGCATCCATTGGTTTCAGCTTAGAAGCCCAGCGTGCCGGAAAATAACCGGCGATCAAACCAAGTGCAATAGAGAACACGAACGCACCGATCGCTAACTTCGGTGATATCACTGCAAGACGTGTACCCTTTGGCATTGAAAGTAATTTCACGCCAAAATAATTAATTCCAAATTGCGTGATCACATAAGACAATATAATGCCGGTCAATCCGCCGATTGCACCGAGGATTCCGGATTCTAAGAGGAACAGATAAAGGAGTTCATCCATGTCACAGCCTAACACTTTCAATACCCCAATGTCTGTAATACGGTCATATACCGATGTTGTCATGGTGTTTCCGATTCCGATAACCGCTACGATCAATGCGATCATTCCAATTCCGCCTAATAGAAGCTGTACGATCTTAACCTCCCGCTGCAAAGAATCCAACAATTCCTTATTGTTCTCTACCTGATATCCTCTATCCTGCAGCTTCTTCACAAGTCCATCTACATATTGCGTATCTTCCACCTTCACAATCGCACTGTCATAGATCCACTCCGGATATGGTGCACCATTCGCATCCAATGGCTGTCCGGATATCACACCATCTACTTTATTCTGTTTGAGGTATTGTTGCAGCACCTCCAGATTACAATAGATATCATACGATTCCTTATCCGTCACCCCGCATATCACCATACGATGCTGTACAGTCTCCTCGTCCATACCTAAACTGATCTCTAAATTCTGTCCAACCAGATCCTTTTCTGCCTCTGAAGAATCCGTATATTCTACCCCTGTATTAGAATTAAAGAAAAGATCCATTACATTCTTTCCCATTAATAATTCCGGCTTTCTTCCATTTGCCAAAGGAACGTCCCCTTTTTTCACCTTCATTTGCTGTAAATAAGCATCCGGAAGAGCAATCAACTGCGCATAACCCATATAATGTCCATACTGTTCAACTGCCGCTATCGTCTGTCTCGGATAGACTTCTGACACATGTTCCAGCCTTGCAAGCTCTGCCAGTGTCCGGTCCGTCAGCATCCGGTCTTTCCTCTTTCCCTCTGTCTGCCCGTAGATTACAATCTCGGTCACACTTCCCGTCTGTTCCACCGTAGATAACAGTTCTTTCTTTACTCCGATTCCAATAGCAAGTAAAGAGACAATGGATATAACACCGATCACCACGCCAAGAATGGTAAGCAATGTACGTACTCCCCTTTGCTTCATATTCGTTATACACATATGCCATATCCACGTCATATTCTCTCACCTCATTCTACATTTGACCCATTCTCTATGAATTCATCCAGGATCTCCTGTTTTCTCTTTCTTCTCCGGAACACAACATAGCCGATTCCTGCCATTCCAAGCATAATCACGATAACAATTCCTGTCTTCTTTACCATGGCAGAATGATCCTTCGATGTCTTAACCTTTTCCAGATTATCATAAACCGGTTCCTTTACACGCAGATCAAGCTCTATACTCTTTTCCTGCACATTTCCGTCTTTATCCTCGTATGTAATCAGCATTTGATTCTTTGTATGTGCTCCATCCGTAACAACTGTTGCTTTCGCTAGAATATCTGCCGTTCCACTCTTACCCGGTTCCACATTACCAACATAAGAAGCACTCTCCTCAACATTATCACCTGACAGATATACGGTTACATTATACAGATTCCCCTCTCCTAAGTTATTCACGGTTGCACTCACTTCCACCATATCCCCAACCTCATAGGAATCCTGTGTCAGATATACATCTGTTATCGATAATCTCTGGCGCAGATAAACCGGAACATATAACGTATCCTCTGCATTAAAGGCTTCCGCTTTTCCATTCTCATACTCACTCTTGACCACTAATGGATAACTCTTCTCCTCCAGACCGGACACCGGCTTGATCTGAAAGGTAACATCCATTTTTTCGCCTGCTCCCATGCTCTCAATAAATGTACTTCCCACACCATCCTCCGGAACAAACGGACTCTCTTCATTTGCTAAAGAAATCTTGATATTGGAGATGGTACTCTTTGCAGTATTCTCCATATGTAACGTTAATGTAAATGCTTCATTGGCATATATCCTGTCCTTGCCCACATCACAACCGGCTACCATAAGTCTTGGTGTACTTGTATTTCCAGTCCCCCCGTTGGTGCCACCTTCCGAATTGCTTTTCTTTCCGGTCAGCTTCACATTGAGAGAACGTGTCACCTCATATGTCTTGCCATCCTTTTGATATTTCACCAGAAAGGAAACCATCTGATACCCGGTCACAACATCCTCTCTGACTTTAAATGCATAATCACATTTCAATGAGGTGGTTCCTTTTGATGTAATGGAACGATACGCATCCTTTTCTGTCTCAAATGGAAAACCATCTGAGATAACCGGAGTTACACTTAAGATCTTGCCCTTCTTTGCTTTCGCCTGAAATATCACATCACAGGTCTTTCCATAAATTCCGGATGGTGCCGACTTCACCTTCAACGAGATGTCCCCATCCGAAGATGCACTCTCTTCCTTCGCCTGAATCTTTACACTGATCGACTTCGTGACACAATACGCTGTGACC
>USBM01000122.1 GCA_900552885.1 uncultured Clostridium sp.
TCCCATCCGCCTAAGCTAATATAGAAAAAAACACTGGAAATCCGCATATACTATAAAAGATGGCACGTCTACTAGAACGAACCATGAAAGGACATAACAATGAAAAATGAACAAATCGGCAGAATGCTCCGATATTATAGAACCCTTCGAAAACTTTCCGTTCAGACGGTATCTGACAAACTAAATGATGCCAATCTTCCCTCTGCGACAAAGACCATTTATGCCTGGGAAGCTGGGCGGACACAACCGGATGCAGACCGTTTATTATACCTATGCAAACTATATGAGATTGACGATATCTTAACCGCATTTGGTTATCTGCCGGAAGATACCTCTCCATTTCATATCACAGGATTTGAAAAACGTCTGGTGCAATCTTACCGGGAACATCCTGAGATTCAGTCTGCAGTCAACAAACTATTGGAATTGGACTAGTTTTTTCTGCAAAACCAAGAAAAAGAAATTGAGAAAATGAGAAAATTATAGTATAGTGAATGAAGATCCATTCAGATACCAACACATTGTGAACCATCGGAGGTCAACATGTTAGAGAAAGCCATTGAGATTGCAGTAGAAGCACACAGAGGACAGATTGATAAAGCAGGAAAAGAATATATTCTTCATCCCATGCGTGTCATGCTGCGTGGCAGGAACGACACTGAGATGATTATCGGTATCCTGCATGATGTTGTGGAAGATACTCCCGTAACCTTAGATATGCTTCGATTAGAAGGTTTTTCTGAAGAAATACTTGCCGCATTGGACTGTATCACCAAACACAATGAGGAATCTTATAGTGCTTTTATCGACCGGGTTTTGACAAATCCTTTGGCAACACAGATTAAGTTATATGACATGGAGGATAATCTCAAACGTGACCGGATTCGTCACCCGGCACCTAAGGATGAAGCACGTTTTCAAAAATACGAAAAATATCACGAGATCATTCTCCGGAAATTAAATGAATATCAAAAAGCAGGGCTTATATAATCCGCCCTGCTTTTTTCCTGTCTGCCCAAACAACCATCCTCAACAAATTACGTCGATGTCCGATCATAAAAACTACCCCGCTTAATTGCATCCTTCCCATATTTCTCCCTTATGGAATCTAATGCCGAATCCAGGTTACGCTTCTTATCATGGCTATCCATATCAAACAGATTCAATTGTCGGTTGCCGGCATCTTCCACTTTATTCGCTGTCACTCCGATCAACCGGATCGGGGAACCATCCCACAATTCATCAAACAACTCACAGGCAACCGTGAAACATTCATCCGTCACATCCGTCGGCGACAACAGTGTACGCTGATGTCTTCGCACCACAAAATTACTATCCTTCAATTCCACCGATAGCACCAGTGCCTGCACCTGATCTTTACGCATTCTCCCACAAACCGATTCGCATAACTTCATGATCGTATGGTATGCAGCATCGCTGTCCTTAATATCATATGGAATTGTAGTGGAATTCCCGTATCCTTTCTGTACCTTCTCTGTCCGGTCTTCTAATGTCAGATCAATTCCATTAGCAAAGTTATAGATCACTTCTCCATGGCTCTTAAAATGGGACTTCATAACAGACAGGTCGCATCTTGCAATATCTCCGATCGTATGCAGTCCCAGCGAATGCAATTTAACCGCAGTTGATTTTCCGACATAAAACAGGTCCTCCACCGGAAGCGGCCACATTTTCTCCTGTATCTCATCCGGAAAAAGAGTATGCACCCGGTCCGGTTTTTTGAAATCACTTGCCATCTTTGCAAGTAACCGGTTTGACGAAATGCCAATATTCACCGTAAATCCCAATGTATCCTTAATCTCATCCTTTAACTTATGTGCAAATGTAACCGGATCTCCATATAAACTGTATGTCCCTGTCATATCAAGAAATGCCTCATCAATGGAATATTGATCCACAACCGGTGCATACTTCTGAAACAATGCCATCAATTGTCTGGACCGTTTCCTATAATAATTCATGTGTGGCTTGTATGCGATCAGATCCGGACATTTCTTCATTGCGGATACTACCGGTTCTCCTGTCTGAATTCCATATCGTTTTGCTGACTGTGACTTTGCCAGTACCACACCATGCCGTGTGCTGATATCTCCTCCGATGATCGCATCCTGCGTCCGGATATCCTCTTTCTCTCCTAATTCCCTCATCCGGTACAATGCCTCCCAGCTTAAAAATGCATTATTCACATCAACATGAAAATATATTGTTTCCGGACTCCGCTTCATAGCCCTCATCTCCTGTTCCCATTACCCCTGACGTTACCTCTTACCTTAGTATATCCCCCACACCAAATTTTACGAATTCTTTGTTCCCCAATTTCAGAACCTATGCTATACTAAGCATATGATGCTACGGATCGTTGTATTACTATCTGCTTTTGATTCTTGTATCATCATATCACATATTCCGTGGAACCCACAATAACAATTGTCCGGCTTGTTTCATGAATACCTGATTACGTAATTATTTTGGAAGGAGAATATATATAATGAACACATCATGCAAAGAGATCACACTAGACGGAGCACCTGTCATTGAGATGAAAGCGGGCGGTTACCTTGCTATTGTTGCACCAACTGTAGGAAGTAACATTGCACGTCTCCGGGATTGCAGGAATAAGATTGAGATTCTGCGTTATCACAAGGAACATCCAATGAGAAAGCTGGTCGCTAATCCGGAAACTTACGGATTACCAACCCTTTACATTCCGAACCGCCTGAATCACGGTGTCTTAAAGGTAAGCGATGCCACCTACCAGTTCCCTGTTAATGAGGTCCGTTTTCAGAATTATCTTCACGGATTCCTTCATAAGAGAAACCACACTGTCATCGAGACCGCTGTCGATGGTGACAAAGCAATCCTAAAAACACAATACATCTATGATGAGAAAGACCTTTACTTCGAATATTATCCGGTAAAGTTTCAAGCAGATTATGAGTTTATCCTGGACGCAGACGGCATGCATTACAACTTCACATTAACGAATCTGTCCGACAAGCAGATGCCTTATGGAGTATGTAACCATGCTTCCTTTAAAGCACCATTTACCAACAAAGGAAAGGGCAAAGATATCCGGTTGCAGCTTCCAATTGTCAAGCGCTGCATCCTGAATGAACGTCAGCTCCCTACCGGTGAAGTCAGAGATCTAAGTACTTATGATGAACAGTATCTGAACGGCACCAAGCTTGTCAACAAGTCTCCAATCAATAATGATATGTACGTTATGAAAACCGGCGAATTAGATGGCAGACCATTCTATGGTGCGATCGTAACCGACCAAGCAACCGGCAAACGAATCTGCTATGAAGTCGATGAGACTTTCAAGTTTTTCATTGTATGGAATGACCGCGGCACCAAGGATTACTACTGTCCGGAACCGATGACCTGGATGATCGACGCACCGAACTTAGATCTTCCAGCCGATGTAACCGGCTATGTAGAACTTGCACCACAGGAGAGCAGAACCGTATCTGAACATATCTTTACCGCATAATCTACGACTTTAGGAAACGGCAGTTTTCACAAAATAACGCTTGTGAAGACTGCCATTTTCTTTCCATAAAAATCATTTTATATTTTTCGATTACATCAGTCATATATGAATCTGTATTCACCATAAAATGTACCAAAACAAAGTGATTTTTCTTGTGTTTTATCGTCATTTATACTATAATGTATCCATACGGCTTTTTTCTAAGGCAATGGGGATTTGTGCCTTAGATCTGGGGGAGAAACCACCATTAGCCCATCACATGAAAGAGAGGTATTACACACATGAAATTTGGTTACTTTGATGATGCCAACAAAGAGTATGTCATCACATCACCAAGAACTCCGTACCCATGGATCAACTACCTGGGAAATCAGGGATTCTTTTCATTAATTTCAAACACTGCAGGAGGTTACAGTTTCTACAAAGATGCCCGTCTTCGTAGAATTACCCGTTATCGTTATAACAATGTACCAATTGATATGGGTGGACGCTATTTCTATATCAATGACAACGGTACCATCTGGAATCCGGGTTGGTCTCCGGTTAAGACCGAGTTAGATTCTTACGAGTGTCGTCACGGCATGGGCTATACCATTATTACCGGTAAGAAGAATGATCTGAAAGCTGAGGTTACATTCTTTGTTCCTCAGAACTATGACGGAGAAGTTCAGCAGGTAGTTCTTACGAATGAAGGTTCTTCCGAGAAGTCATTCTCCTTATTCTCATTTGAAGAGTGGTGTTTATGGGATGCACAGGATGATTGCACCAATTTCCAGAGAAACTTCAGCACCGGTCGTGTAGAAGTTGTTGGATCTACTATTTACCACAAGACAGAGTACAGAGATCGTCGTAATCATTTTGCTTTCTATACAGTGAATGACACCATCGACGGATATGATACAGACCGTGATTCTTTCATCGGGCTTTACAATGGATTCCATGAGCCACAGGCTGTTCTTGCCAACAAGGCCAACGATTCCTTTGCAGATGGCTGGTCTCCAATTGCGTCTCACTTCAAGAAGATCACACTTGCTCCGGGTGAATCTAAGACTTTAGTATTCATTCTTGGATATGTAGAGATGCCGGAGGATCAGAAGTTCGAGGCAGACGGCAAGACAATCAACAAAGAGAAAGCACTTGCCATGATCGAGAAGTATAACACAGCAGAGAAGGTTGCTGCCGGATTAGCAGAGTTAAAGGATTCTTGGAACAAACTTCTTGGCATTTTGAATGTTACAACTCCGGATGACAAGGTTGACCGTATGGTTAATATTTGGAATCAGTATCAGTGTATGGTTACATTTAACCTTTCACGTTCTGCTTCTTACTTCGAGTCAGGTATCGGTCGTGGAATGGGATTCCGTGATTCCAACCAGGATATTCTTGGTTTCGTTCATCAGATTCCAGACCGTGCAAGAGAAAGAATTATTGATATCGCTTCTACCCAGCTTCCGGATGGTGGATGCTATCATCAGTATCAGCCACTTACCAAGAAGGGTAATTCGGATATCGGCGGAGACTTCTCCGACGATCCATTATGGATGATCCTTTCTGTATCTGCCTATATCAAAGAGACAGGTGACTGGGGACTTTTAGATGAGATGGTTCCTTATGACAATGATGATTCTAAAGCTCAGCCAATGCTCGATCATTTGAAAGCTTCTTTCTATAAGATTGTTAACAACTTAGGACCACACGGACTTCCTCTTGCAATGAGAGCTGACTGGAATGACTGTATCAATCTTTCATGCTACTCTGATACACCAGGAGAGAGTTTCCAGACTTACACAAACCCTAAGTTCGCTGCAGAAGGTGGTTACTCTAAGATTGCCGAGTCTGTTATGGTTGCTACTTTATTTACATATACAGGTCCAAACTATGTTGCAATCCTGAAGCACTTAGGCAAGGATGACGAAGCCGCTGCTGCACAGGCAGAGATCGACAAGATGAAGAAAAACATTATGGAATCTGCATGGGATGGCGACTGGTTCTTAAGAGCTTATGATGCTAACGGCGAGAAGATGGGTTCTAAGGAATGTGAAGAAGGCCAGATCTTCATCGAGCCACAGGGCTTCGCTATTATGTCAGATATCGATGAAGATGCAACCAAGAAGACCTTGAAAGCAATCGATGAAAGACTGAACACAAAGCACGGACTTGTACTTAACAATCCTGCATTTACCAAGTACTATATTCAGTACGGTGAGATTTCTACTTATCCGGGCGGATACAAAGAGAACGCCGGTATCTTCACTCATAACAACGCATGGATCATCTGTGCTGCTGCTTATGCCGGAGAAGGTGATCAGGCATTCAAGTACTATTCAGAGATTGCACCTGCATTTACCGAAGAGACTTCTGATATCCACAAGACGGAGCCTTATGTATATGGTCAGATGATCGGTGGTAAGGATGCCGGTTCCGATATTGGACAGACTGGTAAGAACTTTGGTCAGGGCAAGAATTCTTGGTTAACCGGTACCGCTGCATGGAACATGGTAGCTATTTCACAGTATATCCTTGGTGTTCAGCCAGACTTTGATGGTTTGAAGATTGATCCTTCTATTCCGGCAGAATGGGATGGACTTACAATTTCTCGTAAGTTCCGTGGTGCAACCTATGATATCAAGGTTTCTAACCCGGATCATGTATGCAAGGGTATCAAGAGTGTAACCGTAGACGGTAACGCAATCGAGGGTAACATTCTTCCTGTATTTGAAGATGGCAACACACATAGCGTTGAAGTTGTAATGGGCTAATCGTCACTTACGCATATATACAATTCGAGCTGCCGCACAATTTTGCGGCAGCTCTTTTTTCCTCTTCTACAGCGTAAGTCGAGTGGGGTGCGAAACATTCAGGCTGTGAGATCGGTTGGTTGGGATATAACATATCAACGCAGGCACACAGCACAAGGCATACCTTCGAACTAAGCTTGCAAGCAAGCTAAGGTCTCAGGCATCGCGTTACGAATCGCACGCAGCAGTACTAGGCTCGAAAATACCTCGCCAAGTGCTGGCGTGCTCCACGTACCTGCTTATGATAAGTGTTATATCCTTACAACCGATATTTACT
>USBM01000123.1 GCA_900552885.1 uncultured Clostridium sp.
CCGAATATGTAGGCGATTTCGAGGCCATTAAGGATTATGTACGCAAAAACTGTTCGGAAGGCGATTTGTTGATAACTATGGGTGCCGGAGATGTCTATTTAATTGGCGAAGAGCTGCTTGGAAAATAGTTATGCACAATATCCACAATCCAATTTTCTTCCTAGCGGAGGAATAGGTTGTGGATATTTCTGTTTACATAAAAGATTACCCTGGTCTGCATCAAATGACAGCAACACACTAGAATACAAATCATTTTATAAGAGATACTAACAGATAACAGATTATGTCTACCAGTTGTCCACATTATCCACATTTTCCACATTTAACGACTAAACAAGCGAGGAAACAAGCGTTCTATTTCCTTTTTGAAAGCACTATGCTATAATCCATTTGCTTATGAAAAAAGGAGGAAAATTCAGTGGATACGATAACAATCACAACAAAAAATAAGGAGACCTATTCTGCTGTTTCAGACTTCTTTATCGACTACTATATGACTGAGGCAAATGGTGAGTTCGTAAAGATCTATCTCTATCTGGTAAGACTATTGCACAGCGGTAACGCAGTGACCGTAGCAGGAATTGCCGATCATTTTAATTTAACAGAAAAGGATATTTGCCGTGCAGTCAAATATTGGATCAAACAAGGCGTATTACAATTAGAATATACAAAAGATAAGAAATTAACCGGTATTACCCTGCTTCCACTCTCCCCAAAGGAAGAGGATGCAGAAGACGATATGTTAGAGTCACTTTTTAGTGCGGATGCCTCCGGAGAATCGAATTCTACTGCGGACAATAACGATACGACCGGATCACAGACTAAGACAAGTGCCTCTATGACCGCAGTCACGCAGGAGACAAGATCATCCGGAAACAATACATCTATGCAGCCAACAGATGTGGCCTCTTCTATCGCAGATCCTGCGACAGAACAGATCAGTCAGTCTGCCGTTCCAAAGAAGATTAGCTATAAGCCATCCTTTGTTGCTTCTAAAAAAGAGGACGAAGACTTTGGCAATCTGTTATACCAGACCGAGACATATTTTGGAAAACCATTGACACAATCGGATATCCATAGTTTACTATACATATATGAAGAATTAGCATTTAGCCCGGAGTTATTAGAGTATCTGGTGGAATACTGTGTATCCATCAATAAGAAAAGCTGTCGTTACATAGAAGCAGTTGCCATTGAATGGTATAAAAATGGCATTGTTTCTGTAGAAGATGCAAAAGTGGCCTCTAAGAATTACAACTCCATCTATGTAGCAGTATTGAAACAGTTAGGAATCCCAAGACGGGTTCCAACGCCAACCGAGACTGCATTTATTGACACCTGGTATAATACCTATTCTTTTAACAAGAATATTATTATGGAGGCGTGCAAACGGGCTATCACTGCCAGACCACATTCCGCAAACTTTAATTATGTGAATGGAATCTTAGAAATCTGGCACAAACCAAATGTCCACAAATTAGCCTATACTGAGGAAGTAGACCGCAAATGGGCAGCGGAGAAAAAGAAGAAATCCACATCTAACAAGACTTCTTCGAACCAGTTTAACAATTATCAAAGTTCAACGGACGCATCCGTTGTTGACGAATTTGAACATTTATTCTTACAGGAGACCAATCAGTAATTATGGCATTTAGTGATTCCCAGTATGATGAACTAATGAACATCTACTACCACAATCAAATTGAAAATCGTGCATTAGAAAAGGAACGTAAAGCGCAAGTCTATGAGAAGCTTCCGCGTATCAAAGAAATCGACCAGACCATTGCAGCTTCTTCTATTGATGCAATCCGTTCCCGATTAAGACAAGGATCCGACAAGATGGCTGATACCAAGGAACAGAACCATCAGCTAATTGCTGAAAAAGAACAATTACTTACAGCAAATGGTTATCCTGCCGATTATCTGCAGCCAATCTACACCTGTCCTCTATGCAAAGATACCGGACGGATCGATAATGAATATTGCAGTTGTTTCAAACAGGCGGCAATCTCCCTGCTGTATCGCCAGTCTACTTTAGACCGGATTCTGCAGATAGAGAACTTCGATCACTTTGACTTAAGTTATTATTCCAGGGAACCGGATGGCAAGCATCCCTTTACACCTTATGATAATATGAATAATATTCTCAATAAGACACGTTCTTTCATCGAATCATTTGACAAACAGGGTGGGAACCTTTTATTCTATGGAGAGACCGGGCTTGGGAAAACATTTCTTTCCAATTGCATTGCCAAGTCTTTATTAGATACCCAGCACACTGTGCTTTACCAGACTGCCATTCATCTGTTTGAAGATGTCTGCGGTGATGTCATCATGAAGAAAGGAAAGAATCCGGATAGCCGCGACACTTACCGCTATCTTTATAACTGTGATCTGTTGATCATTGACGACCTTGGTACAGAGTATACAAACTCCTTTGTATCTTCTGAACTTTATGATATATTAAATACGAGAATGCGGACAGGAAAATCAACCGTTATCTCTACCAATCTTAATCTGCAGGAACTAACCGAACGGTATTCCGACCGGATCACCACCCGGATCTTTGCAGAGTACAAGGTCTTTCACTTCTATGGCGGCAACATTCGCTTAGCCAAACGAAGAAAAGCAATACAACAATAATGCAATCATTTTAACGGAGGAAAACAAAACCATGCCAAATGACAGTAATTTATTATCAACCATTCCTGTAGGACAGTTAGGCATCATCGCCCTCAATAGCTGTACTAACTTAGGTGAGCGAGTAGACTCTTACCTTTCCAGATGGAGAGCAGCCAGAAATAATGTGGAGAAATCCACGATCGCATTTAACGGGTATGAAAAGGATTCTTACCTTGTAAAGTCTGTATGCCCTCGTTTCGGTTCCGGAGAAGCAAAAGGAGAGCTCTTAGAATCCGTACGTGGTAAAGACCTGTATCTTCTTGTAGATATAACCAATTACAACATTACCTACAACCTTTACGGTCACGAATGTCCAATGTCACCGGATGATCATTATGCGGATCTGAAGCGTGTCATTGCTGCCTGCGGCGGAAAAGCACGTAAGATTACCGTCATTATGCCATTTTTATACGAAAGCCGCCAGCATAAAAGAAGCAGCCGTGAATCTCTTGACTGTGCCCTTTGTCTGCAGGAACTTGTAAGCTTAGGTGTCGATAATATTATTACATTTGATGCACATGATCCTCGTGTACAGAATGCCATTCCGCTTCATGGATTTGAGAACATCCGTCCAACATACCAGTTTCTGAAGGCTTTATTGCTTACAACACATGATTTAGAGTTAGACAAGGATCATTTAATGGTGATCAGCCCGGACGAAGGAGCTATGAACCGTGCCATCTACTTTGCCAACATCTTAGGCGTAGATGTCGGAATGTTCTATAAGAGAAGAGATTACTCTACTGTTGTTAATGGCCGTAATCCAATTGTTGCACACGAATTCCTTGGAGATTCCGTAGAGGGTAAAGATGTTATTATTATTGATGATATGATCGCATCCGGCGAAAGCATGATTGATGTTGCCAAACAGTTAAAGGCTCGTAAGGCAAAGAGAGTCTTCTGCGTATGTACGTTTGGATTATTCACAAGCGGACTTGGCGTATTTGATAAAGCGAAAGCTGATGGCATCATCGAGAAAGTGATCACAACCAACTTAACTTACCAGTCACCGGAACTCCTTTCCAAAGACTGGCACATCACTGCCGACATGAGCAAATACATTGCATTACTCATTGATCACCTGAATCACGATGCATCGATCTCTGACATTCTCGATCCAAACGATCGCATTCAGGATCGTGTAAATGAGTATCGCAATAGACATACGATTCGCGAAAACTATTAAAGACCATCCTCCTTGCACAGCGTAAGTGACGGACGCACGAAACATTCAGGTTACAAATCGGTTGTTTGGGATATAACATATCAACGTAGTCGCTACTCATCACTCGCAGCGGTACTAGGCTCGAAAACACCTCGCCGAGTACCGGCGGTTCTGAAGTACCTGCTTATGATAAGTGTTATATCCTTACAACCGATATTTACGTTATTGTGTTTCGTGCTGTTTCTATCAGAATCTACTACGCTGTGCTTATCGCCACACCCGAAGCCGCATCCGGCGTTAACAGGCTCCGGAACTTTAATTGAGGTTACATATCAGGGGGGCAGGATATAAGAAAAGACAAAGAAAACTGGGCATGGATTATGTACACTTGTAATTAGCATGTATACTCATCCATGTCCGTTTTTTTGCACATAATAAGTACGGTATAGCCTCATACTTACCTGAATCTGTCAATTCACATAAGTAAGGAATAGCTTCATTAATGAGCTGACTTTCACTATACACATAATGTACCTGGTTATTCTTTATCTCCTATAGCCTGCCGGTACAGTAGATTGCCCGCACCGATACCCGAACGGCTTCGGGCGTGGCGATAAGCACAGCCAGTAAGGATAATTATGCGGTACACAGCGCATGTACATAAAGAGTAGATCCCGGCAGGGGTGGTCTATCATACTTGCAAGCAGGTACGTGGAGCACGCCAGCACTTTACGACGTAGTAATAAGCAGAACGAACCAAAAGAGGATATGGATTAAGAATGTATTCGTATAACGCATATATACATTCAAGAATCCATATCCTCTTTTACGTGAGTTCACTTATTATAAGGAGTATTAGTGTCTGCTGCGTGCGAGCCCGTAACGCAAGTGTGCCTGCGGCAACATGACACCACCCAAAGCCAGGTTCATACACTCCTGACATGCGCGTCCGCCACTTACGCTGCGCAAGGGTGACAGCTCTCTCCATAATCCTGCAAATTACTGATCTAACCGGTGCAATTCAACATATCCGGCTAGTTCCTTACCACTTTGTGTAAAGACAAATGCTTTCGCATAAATGGTATCCGGGAACGTATCCCATCGGGCATAGTCCATTTTACTCACAAACTGTCCTTTACCATCTGGCACACTGATCACTCCTCTTCTAGATGGTCCCGTCGGAAGTTCTTTGTGCTCCTCATTAACTAGTGAAACCGATACTCCTTCCGGATGTGCATCTGTATCCTCATCACGCACATATATCTCTGCATAAGTTGCAATCGATGTTGTGGTAAGAATTACTTTGGACACCTTAACGGAAGAATCACCAATCTGCTGTTCCGTTCCATCTGCCAATCCATAGGTTACTGTCTGTTCTTTCTTCGTCTCGTCTGATAATTCCGGCATAGCTATGTCTAATTGTTTGTCGGCAACCAGTTCATACTCTCTCTTATTTGTATTATAGATGTATACCGTATAGATGACGCCAACCTTTTCTAACTCTTCCGTATTTCTTCTGGTTCCACATAGCAATAACTCATTTACACCTTTCCCTTTTACCAACATATCCGTTCCCTGATCCTCAACATGTTCATCATAAGAATTGTATCTGGCATTTACCAACACAATAGAAATATCATGTTCTTTACAATATTTTTCTACGGATTGTGTGGTCGATTCATCCCCTGTAATGGTACTCGCAGGCTGTTCTAAATCCTCCGAAGCATCCATCAGCCAATAACGTTCTGTATCCTTAAGTGCTGCCTCCAGACTAACATATACACTATGACTGTCATACACTGTCATGGTTGGTGTTACGGTCAATAAATCCTTTACCGCTATTTCTGTGTCTTTTTGAATCGGTGTTCCCCATTCATCCTCCGCACGGTCTTTTAAATTGTCCGCATTCACTTCTGTATTGACAATCTGATTCACATCCTCTGACACTTCTCCCAAATGGAAATAATCTGAAAAACGCCATTCTTTCACCGCTGCATATGTCCCTGTTCCAATCAATAATGCAACCGCAAATGCCGCTGCCACAGCCCTCCATTTTGAATGTTCGTTATATGTTTTACCCAGTTTGCCTTCATACTGTAACTGCAGCAAATCTTGTTCTAAGAAATCCGGCACCTGCACCCGGTTGATGGTATCCTGTATCTTCTTTCTATCTTTTTGTCTGTTATCATTCATATGCTATTCCTCCAATCTTACCCGTAACTGCTCCCGACCTCGTTGTAACCGAGTCTGTATCGTACTGCTCTTGCTGTTCAACATATGTGCAATCTCCTTTACCGAATACCCTTCATAATAATATAACAGGATTACCATTCGGTACTTATCATCCAACTCGCTGATTGCCTCGTACAGCCCTTCCTGCTGCTCTGTTTCAAATGGAATATCTGCTTCGAGCGGATCATTTTGCCGCCATTTACTCTTTTGCAAGTCCTTCACATAATTAACACCGACTGTATATAGCCAGTTCTTTGCATGTTGCTCTGATAAAAACACTTTTTTACTCCGAAGCAACCGTAAATAGGCGGTCTGTACCGCATCCTCTGCATCACACGTATTCCGGCAGTATGTATAAAGCAATCGGTACAATGAGGTGTGATATTGTTTCACTAGATTCTCATATTCATTTTTTATCACATACATATTCCGTTGTACCCCCGTCTTATCATTTTGTAGCTACACTTGTATTACGATCGAAGCATATAAAATATCTCATT
>USBM01000124.1 GCA_900552885.1 uncultured Clostridium sp.
TCAGCCATCGCTTTAGTAAGTGTTGTTACAAGTACGGATGGATGATTGGCTAATTCAAAAGGCAAATCAACAAATTCAAATAATAAATCTACTCGTAGTAATTCGAATACCAGGAGCAGAACGGAGAATACTTCTAAGAAAAAGGCGGAGACTGCATCAAGGAAGAATGCAGAGCCGATTGAAGAGGAAGAGGTTTCTTATACATCCGAGATCGTAATATGGGTGATCGGAGCAGTGATGCTGATCATTGAACTGGGTAACTTTGGCCTATGCGGTGCAGTCAGCTATGTGAGCAGATTTTTCTTCGGTGTATTTGGCATTATTGAATATGTATTGCCGGTTGCAGTTATGTTTGCAGCATTTTTCTTACATATTAATGAGTATAAGAGGCGTGCTGTGAATAAGGTTGTGTTTGGTTCTTTTGTATTGCTGTGTATTGGTATGCTTGGACAGCTTGCATCAGGAATTGACAAGTATGATTTTGTACATATGTTTTCGGAAGGGTTTGATGATCAGCGTGGTGGTGGAATTGTATGTGGTTCGTTGGCTTATCTGTTACAGACCGCGGTCGGACAGATCGGAACCTATATTATTATCGTAGTGGCTATTATTATCTGTGTTGTATTGTTTGCAGAAGTTTCTGTGATCGATCTGATGCAGGGGGTGTTTGGGACGATTGCAGATGTTCATCGGGACGGACGTGATTATGATGAGATAGAGGAAGAAGAGGAAGTAGAACGTCCTGCTCGAAGGAAACGAAAAGCAACGGGCTATGAAGAGATTGTGAAGGAAGATTATCCGGAGAGGGATGAGGTGTTTATAGAGCGAAAGAAAGCTTCTGTATTAGAATCTATTTCGGTACTTCCTGCGGATGCAGATCAGGGGATTCTGCCGTCAAAAGAGTCGGAATCCCTTCCACTTAATGAGGAAGTACATGAGATTACGATGGCATACGATCTTGATCTGCCGGGGGAGCATATGGAATCTGCAACAGATCATATAGAGGATGGAGCGAAGATACCAGCCAGACGCCGGCGTAAATCAGCAAAGAAGAATGTTGTACCGGAAGTATTGCCGGAACCGGAACAGACGGTTCAGACTAAGACACAGACGGTTTCTCAACCGGTAATATCACAGCCGGAGAGTTTTGTTAATGCAAAAGCAGATACCCTTGCGATGGAGAATAAGACGGCGGCTACTGTGGAGAACATGTCTGCCAAGGAGGTAGGTAACAGTGATCACACCTACCAGTTTCCACCTTTGGAATTGCTTAAGAAGGGCAAGACGCAGGCTGCAGAGAAAGAAGACCTGATCCGGCAGAATGCAGTGAAGCTGCAGGAGGTTCTGAAGAGCTTTGGAGTTAATGTTACAATGACGAATTATAGCTGTGGCCCGTCCGTTACCCGGTATGAGATGGTGCCGGAACAGGGAGTTAAGGTAAGCAAGATTACCGGACTTGCGGATGATATTATGATGAATCTTGCGGCGCAGAGTATCCGAATTGAGGCACCGATTCCGGGCAAATCTGCTGTCGGAATTGAGATACCCAATGCGAAACGAAGCGGTGTTGGTTTCCGGGAGCTGATCGATACGGAGAAGTTCATCAAACATCCATCGAAGATTGCTTTTGCGGTTGGTAAAGATATTGAAGGTAATGTAGTGGTAGAGGATATTGCGAAGATGCCGCATCTGTTGATTGCAGGTGCGACCGGTTCCGGTAAGTCTGTCTGTACGAATACGTTGATCATGAGTATTCTTTATAAGGCAAGACCGGATGAAGTGAAGCTGATCCTGATCGACCCGAAGCAGGTGGAATTGAAGGTGTACAATGGCATTCCTCATTTATTAACACCGGTTGTCACAGATCCGAAGAAAGCCGCAGGAGCTCTTAACTGGGCGGTGGCAGAGATGACCAAGCGATATCAGATGTTCTCGGAATGCAATGTCCGGAATATTCAGGGATATAACGAGAAAGTCCGTGAGGTACAGGAATCCGGCAAGATAGAGGAAGAAAAACTGGAGAAAATGCCGCAGATCGTCATTATTGTAGACGAGTTAGCAGATCTTATGATGGTTGCTAAGGCAGAGGTGGAAGAGGCGATTGTACGTCTTGCACAGTTAGCAAGAGCGGCAGGTATTCATTTAGTTATTGCAACGCAGAGACCTTCCGTGGACGTTGTGACCGGACTGATCAAAGCCAATGTACCATCCCGAATTGCATTGTCGGTATCTTCCGGGGTAGATTCACGAACGATCATCGACAGTGTAGGTGCAGAGAAGTTACTTGGTAACGGTGATATGTTGTTCTATCCAACGATGTATCCGAAGCCATTGCGTGTGCAGGGTGCTTACATATCGGATGATGAGGTAATTAATGTGGTAGAATACCTGAAGGCACAGAATGGTGAGACAACCTATAGTGAAGAGGTAACGACACAGATCACATCTTCGAGTTCTTCGGCGACTGTTATTGGCGGTGGTTCGTCAGAGAATGAGAGAGATGAATATTTTGTGCAGGCAGGCAAGTTCATTATCGATAAGAACAAAGCATCCATTGGTATGCTGCAACGTATGTTCAAGATTGGATTTAACCGGGCAGCAAGAATTATGGATCAGTTGTTTGAAGCTGGAGTGGTCGGACCGGAAGAGGGAACGAAACCGCGTCAGGTCTTGATGAGCGAAGAACAATTTGAGGAATATGTAGATGAATATTTCTAGGAAACTTTTATACAGTGGACGTTTTCGAATATTAAGAATGTACTTATTTTCGTTAAGTTTAAGAGAAATACGGATAATTTATGCAATCATTTGCCTTTCTTGGTTGACGGAAATCAAATATATCGTTACAATGTGACGAAAGACAAAAGGATAACAATGCAGGAGGATATATAACTATGAAGACAGATATTGAAATTGCACAGGAAGCACAGATGGTTCATGTGAAAGAGGTAGCCGCAAAGTTAGACATTACTGAAGAGGAATTGGATCTTTACGGAAAATATAAGGCAAAGCTTTCCGATGAATTGATCCACCGGATTGAGAACAACCCGGATGGCAAACTTGTATTAGTAACTGCGATCAATCCAACTCCGGCAGGAGAAGGTAAGACAACTGTAACAGTAGGTCTTGGTCAGGCACTTGGCAAGATGGGTAAGAAGGCGTCAATCGCTCTTCGTGAGCCATCCCTTGGACCGTGTTTTGGTATCAAAGGCGGAGCTGCAGGTGGTGGATATTCGCAGGTGGTTCCAATGGAAGATCTGAACCTTCATTTTACAGGTGATTTTCATGCAATCACATCTGCTAACAACCTGTTAGCAGCTATGTTAGATAATCATATTCAGCAGGGCAATGCATTGAATATTGATACGAGACAAGTTGTGTGGAAACGTTGTATGGATATGAATGATCGTGTACTTCGTAATATCGTTGTTGGTTTGGGAAGTAAAATGGATGGTTATGTGAGAGAGGATCATTTTGTAATCTCTGTTGCATCTGAGATCATGGCAATTCTCTGTCTGGCAAATGACATGGAAGATCTGAAAGACAAGTTATCGAAGATCATTGTTGCTTATACCGTAGATGGAAAGCCTGTAACTGCGGCTGATCTGAAGGCGGTAGGTGCTATGGCTGCATTATTAAAGGATGCGTTGAAGCCGAACATGATCCAGACGTTAGAGCATACACCTGCATTTGTACATGGTGGACCATTTGCGAACATTGCACATGGCTGTAATTCTGTTCGTGCAACGAAGCTTGCATTGAAGCTTTCTGATATCGTAGTAACAGAGGCTGGATTTGGTGCTGACCTTGGTGCTGAGAAGTTCTTAGACATCAAATGCCGGAAAGCCGGTATCTCTCCGGATGCAATCGTATTGGTTGCTACGGTTCGTGCTCTCAAGTATAATGGTGGAGTTGCTAAGGCAGATCTTAGCAATGAGAATGTGGAAGCACTTAAGAAAGGTATTGTGAATTTAGAGAAACATATTGAGAACCTGCAACAGTTTGGCGTTCCGATCGTTGTAACATTGAACCAGTTTATTACGGACTCCGAGGCAGAGCTTGCTTATGTCAAAGAATTTGTAGAGAATAAGGGATGCGACTTTGCACTTGCCCAGGTTTGGGAAAAGGGTGGCGAAGGCGGACTTGCATTAGCCGAGAAAGTAGTTGACATTTTAGAGAATAAGAAAGCAGACTTTAAGATGCTTTATGAGGATGATATGTCCTTAGAGGATAAGATCCATACGATCGCTACAAAGATCTATGGTGCAGATGGTGTGAATTATACAGCAGCAGCTAAGAAACAGTTAGCGAAGATCACAGAACTTGGATATGGTGATCTTCCGGTATGTATGGCAAAGACACAGTATTCGTTGTCTGATGATCAGACAAAGCTTGGAAGACCAACCGGATTTGATATCAATGTAAGAGATGTCTATGTGAATGCAGGTGCCGGATTTGTTGTTGCGATTACCGGTTCTATTATGACAATGCCGGGACTTCCTAAGGTTCCTGCTGCAGAGAATATTGACGTAGTAGACGATAAGATTGTTGGTTTGTTCTAATCTTAATAGAATCGTTTGATTCATAAATGAAGTTCGAATGACAAGGAGGACACAAGTATGGCAGAATTAATTGATGGTAAGGTAATCAGCAAACAGATTAAGGATGAATTAAAGGAACAGGTAGCAGCACTGAAAGAACAGGGTAAGGAGATCGGAATGGCAGTTATTCAGGTAGGTAATGACCCTGCTTCCTCTGTGTATGTCGGCAACAAGAAGAAAGCGTGTGAATATATTGGAATCCGTTCCGAAAGTTATGAACTTCCGGAGGAGACAACACAGGAGGAACTGCTTGCACTGATCGAGAAGTTGAATCAGGATGATAAGATTCATGGAATCTTAGTACAGCTTCCGGTTCCAAAACATATTGATGAAGATACCATTATCAAGGCCATTTCTCCAAAGAAGGATGTAGATGGATTCCATCCTCAAAGTGTAGGGGCACTGACGATCGGTCAGCCGGGCTTTGTATCCTGCACACCGGCTGGAATTATTCAGTTATTAAAGAGAAGCGGTGTAGAGATTGAAGGAAAAGAATGTGTTGTAATTGGAAGAAGTAATATTGTCGGCAAACCGATGGCATTACTTTTGTTAAGAGAGAATGGAACGGTAACTATTACACATTCCCGTACGAAGAATCTCAAAGAGGTGTGTAAACGTGCAGATATCTTAGTGGTTGCAATCGGCAGACCAAAGATGATCGATGCATCCTATGTCAAAGAGGGTGCGGTAGTCATTGATGTAGGAATCCATCGAAATGAGAATAACAAGCTGTGTGGTGATGTGGACTTTGACAGCGTGGAGCCGGTTGCATCTAAGATCACACCGGTTCCCGGAGGAGTTGGTCCGATGACAATTGCCATGCTGATGCATAACTGCGTAGAAGCAGCAACCATGTTTGGTGAATAGGGGAAATATATGATTCAGATATTATTTGTATCCCTTGGCTGTGACAAGAATCTGGTTGACAGTGAAGTGATGTTGGGACTTTTGGAAGATAAGGGATATGCGATTACCAACGAAGAGAAAGAAGCGGATGTTGTTGTGATCAATACCTGTTGCTTCATTGGAGATGCCAAGGAAGAGAGTATTGAGAACATCATTGAGATGGGAAAATTAAAACAGACAGGTAAGCTTAAGGCGTTAATTGTAACAGGATGTCTGGCACAGCGTTACAAGGATGAGATACAGCGAGAACTTCCGGAAGTGGATGCAATTGTTGGGACAACAGCAACAGAAGCGATTGTAGAAGCAGTGGAAGAAACCCTGAAAGGAAAGGGGTATACGCATTTTGAGGATATCAATTATCTCCCGCCAAGTCATACAAAACGTGTGATCACATCGGGAACGTATATGGGATACCTTAAGATTGCAGAAGGTTGTGACAAACACTGCACATACTGTATTATTCCGAAAGTCCGTGGTAATTACCGGAGCGTGCCGATGCCGGATCTGATCGGACAGGCAAGGTATCTGGTAGAGAACGGGATTACCGAGCTTTGTCTGGTGGCACAGGAGACAACAGTATATGGTGTAGATATCTATGGTAAGAAAATGCTGCCGGAATTATTACATGAGCTTTCTAAGATAGAGGATCTGCAATGGATCCGTCTGCTTTACTGTTATCCGGAAGAGATTACACCGGAATTGATCTATGAGATCCGGGATAATGCAAAGGTATGTCATTACATTGATATGCCATTGCAACATTGTGAAGACAGTATTTTAAAACGGATGGGAAGAAGAACAACAAAAGAAGAGATTCAGAATACGATTCGGATGATCCGTAAGGAGATACCGGATATTGTACTTCGTACATCTTTGATTGCAGGATTTCCGGGAGAGACACAGGAGGATCATGAAGCACTGCTTGCTTTTATTGATGAGGTGGAATTTAACCGGTTAGGGGTATTTACCTATTCGCCGGAAGAGGGAACCCCGGCGGCAGCATTTGAAGATCAGGTGCCGGAAGAGACGAAAGAAGCCTGG
>USBM01000125.1 GCA_900552885.1 uncultured Clostridium sp.
AACAGCCCGTTCCACATCCGATAACTTCATCGCCTTATCTAATGTAAAAACCGCTCCGAATTTCTCTGCATTAACCTCGGTTCGCACTAAGGCTTCCATAATTGCTCCACATCCAAGCTTAGCACCAATATCCCGGCAAAGACTCCGGATATAAGTTCCTTTACTGCAGCTAACCATGAATCTTACATATGGAAGGTCGATCGATTCAATCTGAATCTCATGCACCGCAACTCTTCTCGGCTCCCGTTCAATCACCTTTCCCTGTCTTGCTAATTCATACAACTTCTTACCATTTATCTTAATCGCAGAATACATTGGTGGAATCTGGCCATATTCTCCCACAAAAGATAAGATTGCTTCCCGAACCTGTTCTTCCGATACCGTAACATCACTCTTAGATTGTACCGTTCCGGAACTATCCTCGGTATCGGTTGTTATTCCAAGCTGCATGGTTGCCTTATAGCATTTGTTCTTATCTGTCAGAACATCACACAATTTGGTTGCTTTCCCTAAACAGACAACTAAGACTCCTTCCGCATCCGGATCCAACGTTCCTGTATGACCAATCTTCTTCTGTTTCAGAATACCACGAAGCTTTGCTACAACATCAAATGAGGTAAATCCTTTTTCCTTGTATATATTAATCACACCATCAAACATTCTGCCTATCCTCTGTTCTTTGTCAGTTTACGTTGCAGAAGCCATCATTCTGTTTCTGCATGGTCTAACTGCACTTTGATCATATCTGTTATTTTCAAAATGATCGTATCTTTGTCACCTTCTACTTCACAACCGGCAGCACGTACATGCCCTCCACCGCCAAGCGAACCTGCGATCATACTGACATTCACAATCTCATTCGAACGCAGGGAACATTTAAAGGTTCCTTTCTTCGGATACTCATACATCCACAAAGCACATTCGACACCTTCTGTAATACGCAGGGCATCCACAATCCCATCCGTATCTAAGTTGGTTGCATTCTGCTCGTCAAATACGTCTTTTTTCAAGCAGGATACAATCACTTTTCCATCAAACATCAAAAACGCAGCATCTAATGCTTTGGCAAGCATCTTATTCTGTTTGAACGTCTTCTGGTAGAAAGTTCCATCAATCACCAACTGACTTCTGGCGCCTTTCTCGATCAGACGTCCTGCAATCTCCATAGTCTGTCTTGTTGTATTGGAATACTTAAACACACCAGTGTCATGTACTATACCAAGATACAGACATTCCGCACATTGCTGCGATATCCTGTCTTCTTCCAATAACGTATATACCACTTCAGCGGCCGCACTACATTCCGTCTTCAGAAAACAGACATCACCAAATCCCTGATTGCTTATATGATGATCTATACACATCGTTCTCCTTGCTGTATCAAAATACGATACATAATCACCATGACGGTCCAGATCACCACTATCCATAGAAATACAAAGGTCATAAGTCTGATCCTTTTTCTCGTGCAATATCTGATCTGCTCCATGCAGAAACATAAATTCCTGTTTGAATGCATCCAGATAAACATCCACCTGTTTATCCGGGTAATTGTCTAATACATAATTATAAACACCTAAGCAGGAACCAACACAATCTCCATCCGGGCGCATGTGTCCCAGAATCACAATATCCTTCGCTTTTTCTATTTCTTTAATAAAATCGTTCATTCTACTCCTCGTCTGAATCTTTCTCTTCCGAATGAGCTGCCATATCATGACTCATTACATCATCTATCTTCTTTGACATATTAATGGCATATTCAATGGACTCATCCATGTAAAAACTGATTTCCGGGGTATTTCTTAAATTAATACTGCGGGCAAGTTCCTTCCGGATATATCCGGAAGCACTCTTAAGACCCGCTAAGGTATCGGCTTTGGCCTGCTCATCCCCTAATACCGAAATGTACGCTTTACATTCTTTAAGATCCGGGGTGACTATAACCTGGGTAACAGAAGTCATGGCATGAATCCGCGGATCTTTGATCTCACGGCTGATAATTCTTGACAATTCCTTCTGCACTTCCCCATTAATTCTTGTATTCTTAATACTTGTGCGTCTCATATACTCTCCAATCTGTTCTACACTCTAGTCTAACGAGGCACTTCCACCATTTCATAAGCTTCGATCTGGTCATCTTCTTTCAGATCATTGAAGTTTTCAAGAACAATACCACACTCGAAACCATTCTTTACTTCCTTCACATCATCCGTAAATCTCTTAAGGGATGCCAACGGACCTTCATAGATCTGTTCACCATCTCTGGTAATACGCACACTGGATTTCTTACGGATTACACCGTCTAATACGAAACATCCGGCAATCGTACCAACACCTGAAGCCTTAAATGTCTGACGAACAACCAAATGTCCGGTTACCTGCTCTTCATATACAGGATCCAACATACCCTTCATGGCTGCCTCAATATCCTCAATCGCGTTATATATAACCTTATACAATCTTAAATCTACTTTCTCACGTTCTGCAACATCCTTTGCCTGTGCATCCGGACGTACGTTGAATCCAATGATGATTGCATTGGATGCTGAAGCCAAGATAACATCCGACTCGTTGATCGCACCAACGCCGGCATGGATTACCTTAATGACAACTTCCTCATTAGAAAGCTTCAACAGACTCTGCTTAACAGCCTCTACAGAACCTTGTACATCTGCTTTAACAACTAAATTAAGCTCCTTAACATTACCCGCCTGAATCTGAGAGAACAGATCATCTAACGACATCTTTGCCTTTGTCTCGGCAAGAAGCTTCTCTTTATCACATGCAATATAAGTCTCTGCCATGGAACGTGCTTCTTTCTCGTTCTTTGTTGCGATGAATATCTCACCTGCTGCCGGAACACCATTGAGACCAAGAATCTCAACCGGCTGGGAAGGACCTGCTTCTTTCACGCTCTGTCCCTTATCATTCAACATGGCACGAACTCTGCCATATGCACTGCCAACGGTAATCGTATCTCCTACCTTTAAGGTACCTTTCTGTACTAAAATAGTCGCAACCGGACCACGTCCCTTGTCTAACTCTGCCTCGATGACAATACCACGTGCCTTACGGTTTGGATTAGCTTTTAACTCTAACACTTCTGCTGTCAGAAGGATCATTTCCAATAAGTTATCAATACCTTCCTTTGTATGTGCAGATACCGGACAGAATACGGTAGAACCACCCCAGTCTTCGGCGATCAACTCATACTCTACCAATTCTTGTTTTACACGCTCTACATTTGCACTTTCCTTATCAATCTTATTCACTGCAACAATGATCTCAATACCGGCAGCCTTGGCATGATTGATCGCCTCGACCGTCTGTGGCATAACACCATCATCCGCAGCTACAACTAAGATTGCAATGTCCGTTGCCTGTGCACCACGCATACGCATCGCAGTAAATGCCTCATGTCCCGGTGTATCCAGGAATGTGATCTGCTGACCATTAACATCTACTGTGTAAGCACCGATATGCTGCGTGATACCACCGGCCTCACCGGAGGTAACGGAAGTCTCTCGGATTGCATCCAAAAGGGATGTCTTACCATGATCAACGTGACCCATAACACAGACAACCGGTGGACGCTCTACTAATAAAGATTCATCTTCTTCCTCTTCCTTGAGCATCTCCTCGATCACATCAACCTTAACCTCTTCCTCTGCAATACAGTTATACTCTAATGCAATCTCTGCTGCCTTTTCAAAATCAAGATCAGTATTAACGGTTACCAGCTCACCTGCTAAGAATAACTTCTTGATTAATTGAGATACCGGAGTCTTCACTTTATCTGCAAGTTCCTGAACAGTCAGAACTTCAGGAAGTTCAATTGTACGAATCACCGGCTCTTCCGGTTCCTTTGGCTTTGGCTTCTGTACTGGCTTATTCACTGTCTTCGTTCCTTTTACCGTAAAATGTTCATTCTTCTTACGATTTCTCTTTCTGCTATCGCCATCTTCAAATAAAGAACTCTTATCCCGCTCTTTCTTATCCTTGTGCCGATCCATACGATCGCGATCCATAGATGCCCGGTCCATTGGTGCCGGAATAGAAATCTTCTCATCTCTTCTTCCATCACGGCGTTGATTGCCACCATTTGTATTCGGGCGGCCGTTATTAAAACCTCCACGATTATTACCGTTAAAGTCTCTTCTGTCTCCCTGTGGACGACCATTGCGGTCTCCCTGCGGACGATTACCGTTAAAGTCTCTTCTGTCTCCCTGTGGACGACCATTGCGGTCTCCCTGTGGACGATTACCGTTAAAATCTCTTCTGTCTCCCTGTGGACGACCGTTACGATCTCCCTGCGGACGATTGTTCTGTTCTGAACTTCTTACCGGTTCCGTCTTGATTTCCTGTTTTGCAGGAGCCGGTGACGATTTTTCCTGAACCGTCTGTTTATTCTCCGGCTTAGCGGAAGCTGGTGCTGATTGCATCGGCTTACCCGCAAATCTCGCCTTTACTTTACCTGCATCCTCATCTGATACGGAACTCATATGATTCTTTACTTCAACGCCGTTCTTTTTCAGTATTTCAAGAACCTCTTTGCTATCTTTATTTAAACTTTTTGCTAATTCATATACTCTGATTTTTGCCAAATCGTTACACCTCCATACTTTCGTCTTCATCCATATGCTTTACAGCAGCCTTTGCAAGACCCGGATCTGTCACTGCCAGGGATGCACGAAATTCTTTGCCGCAGGCGTTTCCAAGTGATACCTTATCTGAAAACACCTTCATAGTTACATGGTAGTATTCACACATATTCTGAAACTTCTTCTTTGTATTATCAGATGCATCCTGCGCCACAACGACTAAGTACGCCTTTCCTTCTTTGACGGCCTTCTCCGTGGAGAACTCACCGGTCACTGTCTTACCCGCTTTGGTTGCTAAGGATAGCATAGACAATGCTTTGTTATTCTGTTTCAATTGCCATCAGCTCCTTTTCTAATTGTTCATAAACATCTGTGCCAATGGACATCTTAAAGGATCGTTCCAAGCCTCTTGATTTCATAGCTTTATCCAGACACTCGCGGTTCAAATGCAAATAGGCACCGCGACCATTCTCTTTTCCGGTCGGATCCAATTTAATCTTGTTGTCTTTTGTCTTGATCACCCGAAGCATATCCTTCTTTGCAATCATCTCACCACACCCGACACATTTTCGAAGCGGTGTTTTCTTTGCCATTCTATCACATCCCATCTCTTCGCAATCCATTCTCTATCCTACAAGCTTACGCAGAAGATAAACGGATTATGCTATATTAAGCATTCTCATCCATATCATTCTCATCTGTATACTCTTGCTCAGAATAATTATCTTCCTCATCATAAGAATCATAATTGTCATCCTGATCATAATCCTCGTCATAATCATCATATCCATAGGCTTCTCTTGCTTGAGATTCACTCTTGATATCAATCTTATAACCGGTCAGACGTGCTGCAAGTCTTGCATTCTGTCCTTCCTTACCAATTGCTAAGGACAACTGATAATCCGGAACAACAACTCTTGCACTCTTATCTTCCTCATCAACCTGAACAGAAACAACCTTGGATGGGCTTAATGCATTCTCAATAAAAGTTGCAGGATCCTCGCTCCAATTAATAATATCGATCTTTTCTCCTTTCAGATCGTCAACAATATTATTCACACGGTTACCATTCATACCAACACATGCACCAACCGGATCTACATTCGGATCATTTGACCATACTGCAATCTTAGAACGTGACCCAGCCTCTCTCGAAATGGACTTGATTTCTACAGTTCCGTCTGCAACTTCCGCTACTTCTTTCTCGAACAAACGCTTTACAAGTTCCGGATGTGTACGGGACACGATAACCTTCGGTCCTCTGTTTGTCTCTTTTACTTCTACAACATAGAGCTTAATACGGTCTGTCGGACGATAATGTTCTGACTTGACCTGCTCATTCTCCATCAGCAAAGCATCCATCTTGTCATCTAAGCTGACTGAAATGTTCTTGCCAACATAACGCTGTACCACACCGGTAACTACATCCTTCTCTTTGCAATAGAAATGATCAAATAATGCTTTCTTCTCTTCCTCCTTGATCGTCTGTACGATAACGCTTCTTGCCTGCTGTGCTGCGATACGTCCAAAATTCTTAGGAGTGATCTCGACATTCACAGTATCACCTACCGCATACTTGGAACTGATCATCAATGCTTTCTCTAAAGAAATCTCTGTTGCATCATCCTCTACGACATCTACAACCTGCTTAGCCGCATATACTTCAATTGCCCCTGTCTCCCGATCCATGTTCACCGTTACATTCTCACTCTTACCAAAATCCTTCTTACAGGCATCCAATAACGATTTCTCGATCGCTTCGATAATTACATCTTTTGAGATTCCTTTCTCCTTCTCAATCTGCTCTAATGCAAGCATTAATTCTGAAATTTTTCTGATTTTTCTTTCAATATT
>USBM01000126.1 GCA_900552885.1 uncultured Clostridium sp.
TCTTCCTTAGAACCCTCCTTGACAGATCGTTCTTCCTTCTTCTGTTTCTTTGCAATCTTCTTCTGCTTCTTCTCTGCTTTCATGTCTTTACGCACCTGTAACCGTATGTTGTAATCTTCGATTGCTTCTTTTGAATCTACCGTCGCATCCACCATGGAATACTTCATGGCATTTAACAGGGCAACCGAACAGATCATTGCCACCGTTAATACAATATATAAAAAGACTAAAGTTGTGGAACGATCAAACACTTCATAGTAACTTGTCGTTGAAAATGCGATAAAGAATCCCGGCAGGAAAGATACCAAAGTATGACAGATCAACTGAATACAGATTCCACGCACCGTCATCTTCTGCTCTATAAAGTATATCACCGCCATTAAGATTGCCACCTCAATGATCATAATAAGAATCCGCTCATATCCGGACAGGAACAATTCTCCTGCGGTGGCAGATATCTCCTGTGAAGTATCCTTCGCATACTCTACAATGGTCATCAGACTCTTATACCCTACCAACATTACCGACTCTGTCGCCCCATAAGCCAGTCCCCAGGCAGTTACCTTATGAAAAGAGATCTGCCGTCTGCAGCATACGATTGCCACCGGTAACACCGGCAGCAGTGCAAAAACAGCACCCGCAAATGCTACTACCAGCAGATAGGGAATATAATGTGCATTCATGAAATTCTGGAATGTTGTATGATTGAACAGATATGCCAGGCCGTGCTCCTTGATTCCCCACTGCATACCTGCATAAGATAGGATTCCGACAAGAGAAAGCAAGCCAATTCCCTTTCTCTCCATCGGATATCTTCCCCACAATGTAACCAGAATGATCACTGGTATGATCAGACTAATGACAACATTTACCACCAACGCACTAATTACCAAACCCATACTTCTTCTCCTTTGTATCCTGCGATATTACATAACTATCTTATCCTTCATAATCTGTCCCTGCTACTGCAATGCCTTCTGAAGTGCCGCAAGGTTCTCCTTCATAAGACTGATATAATCGGTTCCTTCCTTTTCCTGCTCCGCTGTTATCCCTTCAATCGGATTCAGCACCATCGTCTCTGCACCGGCTTCTTTTGCGATCGTCTCCGCCACCTTCGGACTTACCAGTTCTTCAAAAAAGATTACATGGATATCCTCTTTCTTACAAAAGTCAATCAGTTCTTTCATTCTTGCAGAATCCGGTTCTGAATCTGCAGTCAGTCCTTCTACTGCCTCCTGCTTTAATCCATACTCTTCACAGAGATACCCAAATGCCTGATGTGCCACCACGATCGTATCCCTGGATATATTCTTAAGTCCCTCTTTGTATGTCTCATCCAATTCCTTCAATTGCGCTACATACGCATCATATCGTTCGGTATAATAATCTGCATTGTCCTTGTCCTCCTCGATCAATGCATCCCGGATCACAGTACATTCCGTTATCGCATTCTCTATGCTTAGCCAGGTGTGCGGATCATTCTGTCCATCCTCCTCGATCAGCTTCACCCCGGATGCAGCTTCTACTACCGCAAGCTTGGGATTCGCTAATGCCTGGATCGTCTTATCTGCAAATGGTTCCATATCTGCACCATTATAGATAAACATATCCGCCTCCTCTAATAGCTGCATATCTCCGGTTGACAATTCAAAGTCGTGCGGCTCCGTACCCGCCGGAACAAGATTGATGATCTCCGCTTTGTCACCCGCTATCTTACTTGCAAAATCATACATGGGATATATGGATGTTACAATCGCAAGCTTGTCTGCATCCTGAAACCGGCTTTTCGTCGATGCACCATCTCCGCACCCGGTCACACTACCCATTAACAGCATCAGGCAGATACTTATTATCGTTATTTTTGAATATAATTTCATGTCTGACTCCTTTATTTAATGATGATAATTCGCCATCTTATTCGAATAGTCATCTGCAATTTTCTTATATTTGTTGTAGTCCTTTTCCTTCATCCTGCCTGTCGCAAGATTCTCCTCTAACGTTGCGTGTAATTTCTTAAGTGCATCACGCGCCTTATAGTTATTCTCCAGATTCACCTGAAGCTCCTGGATGATCGTTTCCAGCTCCATCCGAACACTTCTCTTTAGCATATTCTTCTCCTTTTTCGACATTCCTGCTAACCTTTTTACTTCAGACAACATATGTTATTACTATAATCGCAAAACCACTATTTGTAAAGAGTGGAGGTGTCCTTCTTTGTCTGCTGCTCCCCGCATTCCTGCTATCTGTTCCCATGCTGCATCTTTTCACAAACAGGGTATTACCGGCAAACATGTTACCATAGCTGTTATGGATTCCGGACTGGCTCCTCACAACGAGATTGCACCATACCGTATCCTGCATTTTCATGACTTCATTGCCGGTCATCCGAATCCTTATGACGATTATTCCCACGGCACACATGTAACCGGAATCATCGGTGCCTCCTCGATTGGTATTGCCCCTGAATGTAATCTGGTTCCTCTAAAAGTATTGGATCGTCACGGTAACTGTTCGATCGAGACATTCACGCATGCTATTCATTGGATCCTGTCCCATCAATACGAGTACAATATCCGTATCGTCAACATGTCGGTTGGTGGCAGCCCGGCTGCTCTCCGACAACAGCAGACTCTGTTGAATCTCTGGGTTACCCGGCTCTGGAAAGCCGGTCTGGTCGTGTGCTGCTCTGCCGGTAACAACGGTCCTGCTCCCGGCACGATCACAGCTCCCGGCAACTGTGCCGACATCATTACCGTCGGTTCCTGTGACGGAACCGGATTTTCCTCCATCAGCCGCACAGTACCATACAAACCGGAATTATGTGCTCCCGGTGTTCATATTCTAAGTCTCAAACCCGGTGGTGGATATCATATCAAAAATGGCACTTCCATGTCGACTCCATTTATCAGTGGTTATTGTGCCCTTTTACTTCAATTATATCCTTCCCTGACCAACACAGAGGTCAAACAACGACTGATCCATGCTGCCACCCCGGTTCCCGGATATCCCTCCGCTATCCAGGGCTTTGGTTCCGTATCCCTGGAACATCTGCTCTCCTGACGTCGTTTATGCCGACAGACTTCTCTTTCCGGACTTGACACTACACACCTTTCCTTTGCGGATGATCGGTTACATCTTCTGCCCGGCACAATTCTGCCAGAAAACGGGATGGCTGCAGCTCCTTGTTATAATATGTCTTCACATCATAGATATGCAAATGGCTCTTTGCCCTCGTCATTGCCACATAGAACATCCGGCGTTCCTCCTCAATCTCTTCCGGCTTCACCGCTTTCTTGTATGGTGTCATCTCCTCATTGGCTTCGAGAATGAATACGGATTCAAACTCCAACCCCTTTGCACTATGCATGGTCGTGATCGTAACCGCATCCTCCTGCTTTTTGGCATTCTTCCTGCTATGCTCCTCCAGATCCTTGCGATACGCGTCCATACCATCAAACCAGTCACGATACGTCTTATATGGTCTTGCCATCTCCTGCAATTCATCCAGCACCCCATACAGATCATCCACATTGATATGCCGGTAATCTGCATACTCCTGCAAATATTCATCATATCCAATGGCCTTGCGGATGAAATTCACTGCTGCAAATGGTTTCAATCCCGCCAGGATCCGCAGTTCATACTCCATCTGATCGATATGATCAATCGCCCAGCGTTTGCCCTCTGCCTGCCGCCGCATCTCTTCAAAGCTCACAACCGGTTCGGTCAGCAGATTTCTCGAAAGATACCGGTTCGGCTTATTGATGATCTGCAGGAACAGACTCCGATCCCGTATTCCCATCGCTGCCCGGACATAATTAAGTATATTCTGCACCGTAAAATGATCGTAAATACATGGCACATTATCCCTCATCTGAAATGGAATATTATAAGACATCAACTGATACACAATCCCTCTTGCCTGCACATTGGTGCGGAAGATCACTGCCATCCCGGAATACGGTATCCCGGCTTTGTGATAATCCTGAATCTGTTCTAACACATGCCGGTTCTCTTCCTGCAGGGTATTCATATGATGTATCTGAATCGGCTCCTCATAGTCCTTCGCACTTACGATGCGCTTATCAAACCGAATCTGATTATGTGCGATCAGCCGGACTGCTCCCTCTGTAATGTTCCGGCTGCACCGGTAATTCACATCAAGCAGGGTCTCTTTACCATCCGGATAATCTTCCTTGAAATGCAGCATAATATCCGGCTTTGCGCCCCGGAACCCATAGATACTCTGGTCATCATCTCCTACAATGAACAGATTGTTCTGTGGTGCCGCTAACATCTTTGTGATCTCATATTGTATTTTATTAATGTCCTGAAATTCATCCACTAAGATATACTGAAACCGTTCCTGCAGATACTTGCGGATATCCGTACGCTCCTTCAAAAGCTCATAACAATATACCATCATATCATCAAAATCAAGCTTTCCCATCTTCAGCACCTTTGATTCATATTCCCGGTATATTTCACGAAATACCTCTTCCCCGACCACAGAGGAATAGAAATGTTCTAATGGGATCAGATCTCCCTTCATCAGGCTCATTTCCCGGATAAGCTCTGATACCATCTCCTCTTCATCCTCATATTCTAATTGTTTCTCGCGGATAATATCTCGAATCATGGAATATTTCTGTTCTTCCAACAGAATATCCTGCGACCGATAGCCATATGCCATCTTTAAGATGCTAAAGAACACGGAATGGAAGGTCCCGAATGTACACTTACACTCAGAACCTCCCATTAAATGATAGAACCGTTCTTCCATTTCCCGCGCACTTGCTCTTGTGAACGTGATCACAAGAATCCGTGCCGCAGGAACCTTTGCCTGCTCAATTAAATATCTGATACGATGCACCATTGCTGTTGTCTTACCACTTCCAGGACCTGCCAGCGCAAGCATGGCACCCTGCACATGATGAATGGCACTTAATTGTCCCTGATTAAACTCCGGCATCGTTACTCCTATCTAGGCTACTGCTGCTTCTAACTTTGCAATACCAGCCTCTATTCTCCGCAAAGACTCTTCCTTACCAAGAATATCCATAATCTCAAATGCACCACCCGGAGTCATCTGCTTACCGGAGACTGCTGTACGAACCGGCCATAATCCCGTTCCGTTCTTAATCCCTTTCTTCTGAATGTACTCCATTAACGTATCGTGCAGATTATCGATCGACCAATCATCAACACTCTTAAGGATCTCATACTCTTCCTTAAGAATCTCTAATGAATTCTCACTGTTCGTCTTCATCTTCTTATGTGTATACATTGCCACATCATAATCCGGAAGCTCTTCAAAGAAATCAATGTGATCCTTGATATCCGGGAAGATCTCGATTCTGGTCTTCACAAGCTCTAAGATCTCATCAATCTTAACGTCCTTCGTGATCACTTCCTTCACATACGGCATTGCCATCTCTTTGAACCGGTCAAAATCCATCTTCTTGATGTACTCGCCATTCATCCATTTCAGCTTCACCATGTCAAATACAGCCGGTGACTTGGAAATATGATGATAATCAAATGCTTTCACTAACTCCTCCAATGAGAAGATCTCCTGATTGTCTTCCGGACTCCAGCCGAGAAGTGCTACAAAGTTGACAATTGCTTCTGATAAGAATCCCTGCTCTAACAGGTCTTCATAAGAAGAATGTCCACATCTCTTCGATAACTTCTGGTGCTCCTCATTGGTAATGGTAGGGCAATGAATATATGCCGGTACCTCCCATCCAAATGCCTGATATAACCGGTTATACTTCGGAGAAGAAGACAGATACTCCTGTCCACGTACCACATGGGTAATTCCCATCAAATGATCGTCTACTACGTTGGCAAAATTATAAGTTGGATATCCATCTGACTTGATCAGGATCATGTCATCCAATTCCTTGTTCGGTACAGTGATTGTTCCGTATAACTCATCCTCGAAGCTTGTTTCGCCCTCTTCCGGAACATTCTGGCGGATAACATAAGGAATTCCCTTTGCAAGGTTCGCCTCTACCTCTTCCTTACTCAGATGCAGACAATGCTTGTCATACTTACGTACACTCTTGCCATCTACCACTTCCTCTGTCAGATTATCCAGACGCTCTTTGTCACAGAAACAATAATATGCTTCACCCTTGTCAATCAGTTCCTTCGCATACTTCATATAAAGTCCCTGTGCCTGACGCTCACTCTGTACATACGGACCAACCCCGCCGTCCTTATCCGGACCTTCATCATGGATCAGCCCGGTTCCTTTTAAGGTACGGTAAATGATATCCACCGCTCCATCTAACTGACGCTCCTGGTCGGTATCCTCAATTCTTAATATAAAATCCCCATTCGCATGCTTTGCTACCAGATATGCATAAAGAGCAGTTCTTAAATTACCCACATGCATTCTTCCTGTTGGGCTTGCTGCAAATCTTGTTCTTACTTTACTCAT
>USBM01000127.1 GCA_900552885.1 uncultured Clostridium sp.
ATGCACATTTCATATATCGGCAATGAAGGCGCACCGTCTCTTTCACCGTCTTCGGATAATCTTCTTCAAAATCATAAGATAATAATTTCTCTACCTCAGATGCATCTTCTCCACTTGTTGTCTGTTTTGTTCGATTGCTGATCACAACATACACAGCAAGACATGCAATTACAAGTATAGACACTGTGACTACAAATGTATTTACTCCTTTTTTCTTCATAATCATTCCTCCTCAAACAATAATGTAGTAGTTCGACGATCTTTTGGAACAATCGTATTCGGAAATATATCCTGTACCCGTTTGGTATAATCCTGCGGTCTTACCAAAGAAGGCGAATAGTGCGTCAGCCACAACTCCTTTACCTGTGCTTCTTTTGCCATTGTTGCTGCCTCATAAAAAGTCATGTGCTTATATTCTTTTGCTTTCTTTTCCTTATCTGGTTCTCCATACATACCCTCACAGATAAACAGGTCCGATCCCCGGGCATTCTCTATGATTTCCCTGGTCGGTCTGGAATCTGTGCAATAAGTCAGTTTAATCCCTTTTCGCGGCTGCCCCAACACCATATCCGGTGTGTAGACTCCTGATTCATCTTGTATCGTTTCCCCTTTTTGCAATCGGCTCCAATATGGCATTGGCACATTCTGCGCTTTTGCCTTTTCTATAGCAAACTTTCCAGCACGATCAACTTCCAAACTATATCCATAGCAAGTAATATTATGATTTACCTTATACGCATTAATACGTAATCCTTTAAAGGTAAAACTCTGTTGATCTTCCTCTAATTCAATAAATCGGATCGGGAACGGAAGTTCCGGTGCTATCATACGCAATGCATTCACAACCTTCTCTAAACGCTTCGGTCCGATCATCGTTATTGGTTCGGTTCTTTCTGCATTTCCTAAAGTAAGCAGCAAGCCCGGCAACCCACTGATATGATCTGCATGAAAATGGGTGAAACATATAACATCGATTGGTTTCACACTCCACCCCTGTTGCTTAATAGAAACCTGTGTTCCTTCCCCGCAATCAATCAAAACGTTCATTCCGTTATATCGTACCATCAACGATGTAAGTGCACGATATGGCAGCGGCATCATCCCGCCCGTGCCCAAAAGACATACATCCAGCATTCCATCCCTCTTTTCTCTTCCTTTTTCTGAACTTTCTGCACATTCAATCTATATATCGCTTATTCAGATCATCTCTACCGTCTCATAAAACTTAGAAGGTCTGTTAAATTCTCTCTCTAACCACTCTACGCATTCCTCACATAAAACAAATTCTTGTGTCTTTCCATCTTTCTTAGAGAAATAGCCCCACGACTTCCTGATCTGTATAAAATCTTCTAACGGTATCTCCTTGCGCATCTTAATTGTCTTGCCGCATTTATTACAATATATCAATCCCATAGCATCCTCCATAATTTTCATCTTACATTATGGTAGCTTAATTTTTGTCAAAAATCCAGTGGTAAAAAATGTTGTTCTCATTATCTATCTTCGCTATCTAATGCGATCCAGACTCATAACCCATGCATCCTCTGTTGGATTATTATAATAATTCTTTCTCTTCCCGATCACCTTAAAACAATACTGTTTGTACAACTGTTGTGCCTTTGTGTTCCCACTTCTTACTTCAAGAAAAATTCTGTCTGCACCATTTTTCCAGGATTCCTCCACTATCTTATCCATAAGCAGTGTGCCGATTCCCTTATGCTGAAACTTCGGATCTACCGCAATATTCAACAATTCCGAGTCTTCCGCTATCACCATAATTCCCGCAAAACCTACAACACCTTCTTGCAGCGCATCCCACGCAATATAATAAACATTATAATCATATTGTAATACTTTACATATCTCCTGATAAGACCACCCCTCAGGCAGGGTAAGTGCAGAAATCTCCGCAACTCTCTCACAATCTTGAAGCTGCATTCTCCTTAACTCTATCACGCCTACTTCTGATTCCTTTCCATTCGTTCCCGTTCAGCCTGTGATAACCGCAGATAATCCGGGGCAAAAGAATCTGCATCTGTATAGATTCCTTCTTTCCAATAGTCTAATGCCCTCACTCCTATCGACGCTGCCCGCTGTTTATTCATATGTGCCGGTGCATATAAATGATATACTTCTATCATCTTTTCAATCATTTCACGATATACAGGAACCCCGTCTCCTAAAAAAATTACTTTATTCCCAATCTGATTCAATGCCGCAATAATCTCCTCTATCGCAACCGGAACCTGATCTTTTACTACCTGTAATTCACCATTCTGAAAACGATAAATACCCGTATATACCTGATTCCTTCTGGCATCCATCAGTGGACACACTAATGCATCCGTACCATATAAATTCATCGCAAGTCCCTCTATTGTAGGCACTCCGATAATTGGTTTATTCAACGCAAATCCCAACCCCTTAACGGTTGCAGATCCTATACGCAGCCCTGTAAAAGATCCCGGCCCCTTCGCAATCGCAATCGCATCCAATGCATTCATATCTGTCTCTGTCATGCGTACAATCTCATCAAGCATTGGCAGTAACGTCTGCGAATGTGTCTTCTTATAATTGATCGTATACTCTGCGATCAGATTATCATCCTCTAATATTGCAACGGACGCTACCAATCCTGAACTATCTAATGCTAATAATCTCATATTCATCCCTTCATTTCTATCTGATCTGTTATCTGTATTCTTAAAAATCATCTTATCAGCCTATATCACGAACTATAATCTTGCGATAATCAAATCCTTTATCCAGATCCTTACAAATCTCTACTTCTATATAATGTTCCGGCAAAATATCTTCAATCAGATTCGCCCATTCGATCAGACACACGCCATCGCCGTATATCATATCTGTAAATCCAACCTCTTCCATCTCTTCCGAATCCTCGATGCGATATACATCAAAATGATAAAAAGGCATCCTTCCTTCTGTATAGGTCTGCACGATTGTAAAAGTAGGACTGTTCACACTATCTTCCACACCTAACCCTTTGGCAAATCCCTGAGAAAATAAAGTCTTACCCACCCCGAGATCTCCAAGCAGACAATACACCTGCCCCGGCTGTGCAGACTCCCCTAATTGCTCTGCGATTGCAAATGTATCTTCCGGCTGCCAACTGTTATATTCCATGTCGTACTCCTTTCAGGATCTTTTCATATTACGATTCATCCAAATTCCATTATCTACCGCATACTTCTTTAACAGACTCTGCATCTCCTGTTCCTGATCCTGCCAGGCATTCTTCGGAAAAACAAATGCATGCACTCTACTGCTATATACAAGAATCTGCTGACGTGTCTTAACAATCCGCCTGAGACGTTTCCATTCCATCGTCTGGCTTTCTTCATCCTGTGAAACTGTAATTCCCTGTTCATCGATCGTATAATGCAGCGGTTTGTGATATGATGCGATCTTCTTCACCTGTTTCTTTGCCCTGCTATACACCATAATCGGCTCTAATACCGTAAACCACAGTGCAACAATCGTCATAATTGTCTTACCTTGATCTGTCAGACTGTCAAAAGATATAATTAAATTACATAACGCCAGCAAAGATAACAGCACTCCAACTATACCGGATGCACTATGATATACGTGGTACATATTAAATCGATACACATCTTTCACTGTCATCTGCACCGAAAAGGATATCCTGTCTCGTTCCATTCCATCAGCCTCTTTTCTGCACTCTATGCATCTAAGATCATAGAAAGCTGAATACGCTTTCTTTCCAGATCTACACTCAACACCTTCACTTCCACCACATCTCCAACACTCACAACCTCTAACGGATGTTTAATAAACTTCTTATTTGTGATCTGCGAGATATGAACTAAACCATCCTGATGTACTCCAATATCAACGAACGCTCCAAAATCAATTACATTTCGTACGGTTCCTTTCAATATCATGCCTTCTGTCAGATCTTTCATATCCAATACATCCGTACGCAGAATCGGCTTCGGCATCTCCTCTCTCGGATCTCTGCCAGGTTTTTCTAACTCCTTCACAATATCAGTCAGTGTTACCTCCCCAATTCCCAACTCGGATGCTAACTGATGGTTCTGTTTCGCCATCATGGACAACCCCACAAGTCCCTGACTTGTCATATCGTCCATGGAATATCCTAACTTCTTAAGCAGATTAGCCGTCACTTCATAGCTTTCAGGATGCACACTAGTGGCATCTAACGGATTGTCCCCATCCGTAATTCGTAAAAAACCCGCACACTGTTCGTATGCTTTCGGACCTAACTTTGCCACTTTAAGCAACTGCTTACGATTCGTAAATTGACCATTCTCTTCTCTATATGCAACAATATTCTTTGCAATCACCTTGCTGATACCAGAAACATATTCCAGCAGGGAAGCGGATGCTGTATTCAGATCTACACCAACCTTATTAACACAGTCTTCTACCACTCCTGATAAAGCTTCTCCTAACTTCTTCTGATTCATATCATGCTGATATTGTCCTACACCAATCGACTTCGGATCAATCTTCACTAATTCCGCCAATGGATCCTGTAATCTGCGGGCAATAGAAGCTGCACTTCGCTGACCAACATCAAAATTAGGAAATTCCTCTGTTGCCAACTTGCTAGCTGAATACACCGATGCTCCGGCTTCATTGGTGATCACATATTGAACTTTCTCAGGAATCTCTTTCAACAATTCCACAATCACCTGTTCAGACTCCCGCGATGCCGTTCCATTGCCAACCGAAATTAATGTAATTCCATATTTCCTGATCAGATTATGCACAATCCTTTTGGACTCTGCAATCTTCTTCTGTGGTTCGGTCGGATAGATAACGATCGTATCTAACACTTTACCGGTCGCATCCACAACCGCTAATTTGCAGCCGGTACGAAATGCCGGATCCCATCCAAGTACAACCTGTCCCTTGATCGGCGGCTGCATTAACAATTGTTTCAAGTTCTTACCAAAGACTGTAATTGCTCCGTCTTCTGCTTTCTCGGTCAGATCACTTCGAATCTCTCTCTCAATCGCTCCCGCAATCAAACGCTTATAACTGTCCTCAATTGCATTCTGCAACAATTCTGTTGTATATGGGTTCTCTCCAACAACGCCTTCGGCGAAAATACGTTCTTCCGGAGCGACAACCTTAACAGTTAATATTTTTTCTTTCTCACCACGATTGATCGCAAGAATCCGATATCCGGCTGCTTTGGCAATTGGTTCTTCAAAATCATAGTACATCTCATATACCGACTTTGCATCCGCATCCTTTGCACTTGTGACAAGCTTTCCTTCCTTCACTGTAATATCCCTGATATACGTACGATACTCTGCTTCGTCCGAAATGTTCTCTGCAATGATATCAAGTGCCCCTGCAACTGCTTCTTCCACCGAAGCGACTCCCTTCTCTTCCGAAACATACGCCTGTGCATCTGATTCCACTGCATGGTCTGTCATCTGTAAATATATAATATTGGCAAGTCCTTCCAAACCTTTCTCTTTCGCAATCGTAGCACGAGTTCTTCTCTTTTGCTTATATGGGCGATACAGGTCTTCAACTGCAACCAGCGTCATTGCCTCCAGAATCTGTTTCTTTAACTCATCCGTCAGTTTTCCTTGTTCTTCTATACTGGCAATAACCGTCTCTTTTCGTTCTTCCAGATTCCTTAAATAGGTCAACCGCTCATAAAGATCACGTAAAATCTCATCATTCAAAGAACCGGTCACTTCCTTCCGGTATCTGGCAATAAACGGTATCGTACATCCCTCATCAATTAACTTAACGGTCGCCTCTACCTGTCCAACCCGTACTCCTAGTTCCCCTGCAATTACTTTTGCGATATCCATGTTGTCAAATCCTCTTTCTTCCTATATTCCTATACTATAGATCATAGCACAAAAAACAACAAATACCCGTTTGACAGCCGTCTGTTGTTCTTGTGCATTCATTATAAGTGTAAATGAATGTCTTTTCCACCCATCTCATATGGCCTAATTGTCACACCCGCCATCTGAAACATCATCTTAGAAGCAATTGTTGCCTCTGTATCGGAGTATTTGTCTGATAAATATACAATCTGTTTGATTCCGCTTTGAATGATCGCCTTCGCACATTCATTACACGGAAACAATGTCGAATAACAGGTCGCTCCCGCCAGCGATCCTCCACTATAATTCAATATTGCATTCAACTCCGCATGGCAGACAAAGAAATATTTATTCTCCAATGGTTTTCCAACCCGTCCCCAAGGCATCTCGTCATCTTTGCAGCCAGACGGCATTCCATTATATCCAACCGATAATATTTTATTATCTGCATCTACAATACATGCTCCAACCTGTGTATTCGGGTCCTTGCTTCTCTCAGCAGAAAGAAGTGCTATCCCCATAAAATACTGATCC
>USBM01000128.1 GCA_900552885.1 uncultured Clostridium sp.
GAAAAGCCGTAATCCCCGACAACTATACAGGCCAAAGCCAAGACGTAGAATTGGAATGCAAGGAGATTGCGTATGAGAATGAAGAATAGAATCAAAAAAGGAATCGCGGCGTTGCTCTCTGGAACGTTGATGGTGGGAATGGCAGCAGGCATTATACCGGGAAATGCATTGCGTGCGCAGGCAGAAGGTGAGGACTCTGGTAAACCGGGTGTGGCATACTATGCAACAAAAGAACAGCTGATGGATGGCACATTTGCACCGGATGCAGATGGAACATTGAAAGTAACCTATACATTTCCGAAAACGGTTTCCGATACTCCGGCAGAACCGGAACACAGGCACTGTTTCTGTGGAAAGGAAACGAGAGAAGATAATGGAGACATTCACTATCATTCTGTAAATACGACATGGGAGGGTATAAGCAGTCTGAATGAGATCCGGCAGGAGGGATGCTATTATCTGAAAAATAATATAACCCTCACAAGTACTTGGGAAAATACTTATCAGGATGTAAAACTTTGCCTGAATGGTTATGATATTATCGGTGCCGATCAACAATCCGTCATTAAAAATAATTATAATGCTGGGCTTAGTATTACAGACTGCCACAGCGGTAGTGAGGCTGGTAAGATCACACATAATACCGGAGAGACCGGAAACGGTATTGAAAATAAGGATCTTCTCTATATGTATAACGGGTGTATTACAGGCAACACTGTTCAAGGTGGAAATGGTGCAGGCGTATACAATGAGGGTACATTTTATATGTCCGGTGGAAGTATTACACATAACACTGCCACAAAAGTTGGAGAGTACACAGGATGCGGCGGCGGTGTGTATAACGAAGGCGACTACACAATGTTTGAGATGAGAGGACATGCAGTTATCAGTAATAATACTGCGGAAGCTGGCGGTGGAATCTATAATTATGAACAGGTGTCTATGCATGGAAGTTCTGCCGTCAAGGATAACATAGCTGTGACAGGCGGTGGTGTATGGAATGGAGGCAGTTCAGAGGACGCTCTTTTCGCGATGTCAGATAACAGCTCTATCACCGGCAATCAGGCGACGAATCATTATGGTGGTGGTGTATATACTTGTGATGGTTTCTTTTACATGAACGATAATGCTTCAATTGCAGATAACAAGGTACTTGATGGTCTTGGCGGTGGTGTGTATCACAGTGGCAAAAACTTTAATATGAATGGCGGTAGTATTACGGGTAACACTGGTGGCGGTGGTATATTTGTCAACAGTGCAAATTCGGTTGAACTAAAAGGAAAGGTAACAATTACCGGAAATACGAATAGAGCTAATAAAAGTGCAAACTATCATCAGGAAAGTGATCATCTTATCATCGCTGATGGTCTGACGGAAGGTTCTATGATTGGTATCGAACCACAAATTGATAGATATCCAAGAAAGGAACCCCTTGTCATGACGAATAAGGGATGCAATCCGGCATATTTCAGCTCAGATCTGTCTTCCTGTGCAATTGTTGTATCCGGAGATGCTGTAGCACTGATGGCTGTGGAAGCTCCGCAAATTGATAAACAGCCACAGGATGTATCGGTAAAGACAGGAGAACAGGCAACATTTACTGTGACAGCATCCGGTACAGATCTGACCTATCAGTGGCAGATCGATCGAAAGGATGGAAAAGGATTTGTGGATATTGAAGGAGCGGATCGTGCAGAGTATACGACGGGTAAAGTAGACAAGGATTGTGATGGATTTGAATACTGCTGTAAGATCAGTAATTCGCGGGATTCAGTCATAACATTTCCGGCGAAATTGAAGGTGATAAAAACAATATATACAATTGAAGCCAAGGCGGGAGCAGCTGGAAGGATCTCTCCAAGTGGTTCGGTGGAGATTACAGAAGGCGAAAGTCAGACATTTACAATCACCGCAAATGAGGGCTATGAGATAGAATCCTTGAAAGTAGATGGCGCAGATGTCAAGATTGTATCTGGTTATACATTTGAGAATGTGACAGCATCTCATACCATAGAAGCCACTTTTTGCACGAAGGCAAAGGACAAACTTATGAGTATCACAGCACCCAATCCGATCACGGTCGCAAACGGGACTGCTTATGCGGATATGAAGCTTCCGACACATGTCAATATTGTGACGGAACAGAGTACAGCGGATCAGGCAGTTGTCTCATGGGATACGTCATCGCCAATGGGAGGAAGTTATGACCCGGCAGTTCTGGCAGAACAGACAGTAACTTTGAAGGGAACGGTTACCTGCCCGGATGATCTGGACGCAAACGGTGTGGAGCTTACAACAAGCGTTACAGTTACGATCAGTGCAGCCGGTATTACCGGGGCACCGATTGCATCGGTAGAAAGCGGAACGTATACAGGGAATCAGACAATTGCACTTTCTTCCACTACGGAAGGCGCAAAAATCTATTATACTACAGATGGAAGTACACCAACACTGGAAAACGGCATGCCGGCAGGAACGACGGTGGAATATACAGCTCCGATCTCAGTCAGTGGAATTGAAGGTCAGAGTGTTGCCACTACGATTACAGCAATTGCAGTTAAAGAGAAGATGCAGAATAGCGAAGAAAAGAAATTCACTTATACGATTGCTATTGCAAAACCAACAGATCCGTCAGATGTGAAAGCTCCGGTGATCAATACACAGCCACAGAATGTATCTGTAAAAGCGGGAGAACAGGCAATATTTACTGTGACAGCATCCGGTACGGATCTGACATATCGCTGGCAGGTGGATCGAAAGGATGGAAATGGATTTACAGATATCAGTGGAGCCAATAGTGCGGATTATAAGACGGGTGTGACAGACAAGGACTGCGATGGATTCAAGTATCAATGTGTGATCAGCAATGCGGCCGGTTCTGTAACAACAGATACCGTAACGCTGACTGTTACGGAGAATGCTACCACACCGGAATCAGTTGAATATAAGATTATTGATGGTGCGGACAGCACATGGACACAGAACAAAGACGGAAGTCTTGCAATCAGAGGGGATGGCGAGATTGCAAAGTTCCAGAGTGTGAAAGTGGATGGCGCAGTGATTGATGCAAAGAATTATACGGTAACGGAAGGTTCGACTATCATCACATTAAAGGAGGATTATCTTAAGACATTAGCAGCAGGCAGTCACACATTTGAGATTGTGTGGACGGATGGTTCGGCAGGTACAAGCCTGACCGTTGCTCAAAATACTTCTGGTGCTAATGATGCCGGGAACAAAGAGAATACCAATAATGTGAATAGCAACAACACGAATACATCTGAAACTAACAAAAATACGGATCAGGCTCAGGCAACGGAGTCCAAGAAAAAAACAACGGACACGAAGGAAAAGACAACGGAGTCCAAGAAGAAGACAACGGACACGAAGAAAAAGGCGGCAGATACCAAGAAAAAGACAACAGACACGAAAAAAGTAACAGAATCCAAGAAGAAGACAGCAGATACTAAGAAAAGTAGTCAGAATGCATCTCCTTCTACGGGAGATACTATGAATCTTGCACTTTTGGTGACACTTCTTATCGTAGCACTTGCGGGTTTGATTGGAATACTGGGAAGATGGAAGCATAATTTCAAATAGAATCAATTGGGTGTGTGTAATGGCAGCCATGCATATTAGTGATATGTGTGACTGCCATTTGTTGTTTGTGCGTATTTTTTTCTTGACATCTTTATAAATAATCCGTATAATCACTTTATGACGTTAAAGCATTAACACATTAAAACGTTAGTGCTTTAGATAGTCAGTCCATATGCCGGTGATAGGATCATGCATTATGATTCTGTCGCTTTACAAGAAAATAGAAAAGGGAGAAAGAGAAAATGTTCATCAAGATTGTATTGTTACTTGTATTTTTTGCAGTCATGATCGGCGTGGGTGTGTATTCGAGAAAACATGCAACCAATGTCAATGACTTTGTGTTAGGAGGAAGAGGAGTTGGACCGTGGCTTACGGCATTTGCATTTGGCACTTCATACTTTTCTTCGGTTGTGTTCGTAGGTTATGCCGGACAGTTCGGTTGGAAGTACGGTCTGGCTTCTACCTGGATTGGTCTTGGCAATGCGTTTATCGGAAGTTTGCTTGCCTGGCTGGTGCTTGGTAGAAGAACCCGTGTTATGACGCAGCGGTTGGATGCGAAGACGATGCCGGAATTTTTTGGAACCCGTTTTCAGTCAAAGTCACTTCGGATTGCCGGTTCTGTAATCGCATTTGTATTTCTGGTGCCATATACGGCATCGATTTATAATGGTTTGTCGAGATTGTTTGGTATGGCGTTTGATATTGATTATAAGGTGTGTATTATTGTTATGGCACTGTTGACCGGTGTGTACGTGATTGTCGGCGGATATATGGCAACAGCATGGAATGACTTCATTCAGGGTATTATCATGTTGATCGGCATCTGTGCCGTGATTGGTGCGGTATTGAATGGTCAGGGGGGATTTCTGAATGCGATCAAAGAGTTGTCCATGATCAATGCAGATGATGTTGCGGTTCCTGCATTGCAGGGCGGTCAGGGACTGTTAGCAAGCTTCTTCGGACCGGATCCGCTTAATCTGTTAGGTGTTGTCATCCTGACTTCTCTTGGTACATGGGGACTTCCGCAGATGGTTCATAAGTTTTATGCGATCAAGGATGAGAAGGCAGTTAAGACCGGAACGATCATTTCTACCTTCTTTGCAATTATTATTTCCGGTGGTTGTTATTTCCTGGGTGGTTTTGGGCGTTTGTTTGATTGTCCCGCAATCTATAACCCGGATGGAAGTATTGCATATGATTCGATTGTGCCGCAGATGTTGTCGACTCTGCCGGATCTGTTGATCGGTATTGTGATCGTACTGGTATTGTCTGCATCCATGTCAACGCTGTCTTCGTTGGTATTAACGTCAAGTTCAACGCTGACGCTGGATTTCCTGAAGGAATCGGTTGCTAAGAACATGGGTGATAAGACACAGTTGATCGTAATGCGCGTACTGGTTGCAGGATTCATTATCCTGTCAGTCGTATTAGCACTTAATCCACCAATGTTTATAGCACAGTTGATGGGTGTTTCCTGGGGTGCGCTTGCCGGAGCGTTTTTAGCACCATTTATGTATGGTCTGTATTCTAAAAAGATTACAAAGGCTGCTGTATGGGCAAGTTATATCGTAGGTGTTGGCATTACGGTATCTAATATGTTCATTAAGTTCATTGCGTCACTGATCAATGCGGGTGCTGTTGCGATGATCGCAGGACTGATCATTGTACCGATTGTCAGTGCAGTTACGCCGAAGATGGATGAGCAGTATGTAGAAGATATCTTTAAATGCTATGATGAGACGGTTACGGTACATGTGTCACATTCCTTGGAAGATTAGAGAATATTGGACTTTGTAAATTGCGGGATTGTAGATAAGCTGTACATATTGGAACAAGATCCTGCGAATGAACATCTTTATGTTGTGTAAGGGTGAATAATATCCAGTCCGATCCTATTTTCTTCAAAGTATTCTGTGTATTCCGGAGCCGGAATCCGGTCTGTAATAATATAGTCCATGCATGTAATGTCGGCATATGTCATGATGCCGGCATTTCCGAATTTGTCATGGTCGGCAAGCAGGTAGTGTTGTTCGCTTTGTTCTAATGCTGCCTGCTTAATTTCGTATTCTTCAAATGTTGCATTTGTGACCTGGCGGGATAAGGAGATACCGGTACATGCCATGAATGCTTTGGTCATATTGAATGTAGACAGATAATTGACCCCACAGGAACCGACAAGGGATTCTGTGCCACGCAACAGAAGCCCCGGCAGGGAAATGACTTTGATATTCTCATATTGTAATAGTTTCACAAGAGCAGGAATGCTATAAGTGATCACGGTCAGATTCGTAATGCCCGCAAGGTAAGGGATCATATTCAATGTAGTGGTTCCGGAATCCAAGAAAATGATATCGCCTTCCTGCACATAGGAAGCGGCTTTTTGTGATATCATCAACTTCTCGTTGTTATTGCTTGAACTCCGCTCGGTAAATGGACGAAGAGTCTCGGCATGCGAGGCAATCGTATTGGTATTGGCAACAACACCGCCATAGACTTTGATCACGGTTCCGCGTGTGCACAGGGCATCAATGTCCCGGCGGATCGTGTTCATGGATACTCCGAATTCCTCGCATAATTGTTCCATGGTTACAGATTTGTTCTTGATGATATATTCCTGAATGGCTTCGATTCGTTTTACTCTCATAATATCCCTCCTCGAAAAATAAGTGTTGTCTGCCCTGTCATATTTACGAAAATAGGTAAATCATTCGTTTTCATATATATAATACGTTGCAGAAAGACAATAGATATGCATAACATTACCAATCTTGTGTAAAG
>USBM01000129.1 GCA_900552885.1 uncultured Clostridium sp.
TTCGTAGTGATACGCAGGTATTCTGAAAAAGAAGTAAAAATTTATTAAAGAAATAATTTGTCGAAATTGGAAGCAGGGACTAATAAGAAATAGAAATGTCGTTTTGGAAATAAACAACTTGACATAATGGTTAGCCTCAACTAACATATACCCATACACCCACCATCACAAAAGAATCATTAGAACACGGAGGTCTAAGATAAACATGAACCTATTATTAGAAAGCCTTATTTTTATTATATTCGTTTATGCTGTTATCGGTATCAGTACGGTAAGGAAGGGAAAGCTTGGCATGATACAGGAATATCCCAAAGCGATTCAGGATCGCTGCAGGGAGTTAGGATTGATAGAAGAAGATGCCGACAAGTTGACGAAGAAAGCAACCATTGGAAAATTAGGAGTTTTCTGCGGTTATATGATCTTGCAAACGGTGTTGGCGTATTATATTGGTGGTGCCCGAACCTTTGTGGAGGGCTGGCTGCAGGGATACATTATGTGGATAGCAGAGATGTGGTTTGATGCGCTGGTGGTAGACTGTCTGTGGTTTTGCCATAGTAAGAGAATGATAATTCCGGGAACAGAGGATTTGGTAGATGCCTACCATGATTACTGGCATCACATCAAGTATGCAGTAATCGGCATGTTCACGCAGGCGGTGATTGCCCTTCCGGTAGGACTATTTGTCATGTTTCTGGCAAGAATGTGATCATGAATTGAGAAACCTTATCATCAACTCTATTGACGCCAATAAAATAACGGTGTTATTATAACGCTGTTATGTGAAGAGAAGATATACACAAGCAGATCGGAAATACAAACCCGGTGAGCGTATAGGAGAACACAGATGCGAAAGGAAACAGAAGGTGTAACGGAGATCTTAATAGAGAGTGCAAGGAATGAATTCCTGGCAGTGGGATTTCATGATGCCAGTCTGCGTAGAATCTCGGCCGTCAGTGGAGTCAGTACGAATTCCATCTATACAAGATTTGATGATAAGAAGGGATTGTTTACGGCGATTGTGAAGGAACCAGCGGATGAATTGATGCGTATCTATCTTGCAAGCATAGAGAAGGCAGCCCATTCCCAGGATATGGATGGGGCAGCGGATGCAGGAGACGAGGGAACAGATCTGGTATTGCAATATATTTATCAACATATGGATGAGATTCGGCTGCTCTTTTGTTGTTCGGCGGGCACGGAATATGAAGGGTATTTTGATCAGCTTGCAGCGATTGAGGAATCCTATTATAAGGAGTTAGTGAAACATTATTCCGCATCGGATGCGACCGTGGATGACTTCTTTGTTCATGTCTATTGCCGGAATGGCTGGCAGTATGTATATGAACTGATCACGCATAACAAGAGCTATGAACAGGCGGTAGAATTCATGAGGAATGTAAGACAGTTCAATTATGCCGGATGGAAAGCAGTAATCGGGCTGTAAACATAAGGGCGCATGCCCTTTTCTCTTTGAATATAGGTTAGTGATTGCTAACTTATGATAGAAATAACAAACCAGACATATATCTGGAAAGTCTAAAGTTAAGGAGGAGACACAATGAAGACAAAGAAACAAAGTGCGATGTCAAGGCTGATGGATATTGCGGGTAATCACAAGTATTTCTCGTATGTGTCCTGCGTGTTAGCAGCGATCAGTGCGTGGATTGCACTCATTCCATTTTATGATATCTGGCGAATCATAAAAGAAATTTTAGAGGTAAGACCAAATTATGAGCAGGCAACTCATATTACGACCTACGGCTGGCAGGCGGTGGGCTTTGCGTTGCTTGGCATGGTGTTCTATATTGCAGCACTGATGTGTTCCCATAAGGCCGCATTTCGTGTGCAGTCGAATATGAGAACTCTTATGATGGAACATATTATCAAGCTCCCGCTTGGATATGTAGAGACTGAGGGAACAGGTAAGATCCGTAAGATTGTCAATGATTCGAGTGCGGCAACAGAGACATTTCTTGCGCATAATCTTCCGGATAAAGTCGTGTCAAGAGCAACCCCGATCGGATTGCTTGTTATGATGATGGTATTTGACTGGCGGTTGGGTCTGATCAGTCTGATTCCGGCAGTGATCGCATTTATCTTAATGGGTTCCCTTATGATGGGACCAAAGATGGCAGAGGATATGAGACAGTATCAGAATGCATTGGAGACGATGACATCCGAAGCGGTGGAGTATGTTCGAGGAGTGCCGGTTGTGAAGACTTTCGGTCAGACGGTATTCTCGTTCAAGCGTTTCAAATCAGCGATTGATGATTATGAGAAATGGACGATCGGTTATACAAAGAACATGCGGATTCCGATGACCTGTTTCGTAGTTTCCTGTAATGGTATCTTTGCAGCGCTGATCATTGCAGCATATAAGTTAGGCGGTAACTATATTACAGATACCTTCGTGCTGAATCTGTTCTTCTATATATTGATCACTTCTACGCTGACGACAACCTTGATGAAGGTGGCATATGCCGGTGAGTCGCAGATGCTAGTGGAAGATGCATTGAACAGAATGGATAATATTCTGGGTGTAAAATCGCTTGCAGACAATGGCAGGGATGCACAGCCAAAGAATGCGTCCATTACAATCGAGGATGTGACATTTGCTTATGATGAGAACAAAGCAAATGCGATCGATCATATATCCATGCATATCAAAGAGGGCGAGCATGTTGCTTTTGTAGGTCCGTCCGGTGGTGGTAAGACAACACTGGCTTCTCTGGTAGCACGTTTCTGGGATGTGAAGAGTGGAAGTATCCGGATCGGTGGTGTGGATGTGAAGGACATTGATCCGAAGGAATTGATGAAGCAGGTTTCCTATGTATTTCAGGATAGTAAGCTTCTTAAGATCAGCATTTTGGAAAATGTCAGAATGGGAAGACCGGATGCGACAGATGCAGAAGTCATGGAAGCACTCAAAGCGGCACAATGTATGGATATTATTGAGAAATTCCCAGAGGGTGTACATACGATGATCGGTTCGAAAGGAATCTATGTATCCGGCGGTGAGGCACAGCGTCTGTCGATTGCAAGAGCGTTCCTTAAGAATGCACCGATCCTGATCTTAGACGAGGCGACTGCATTTGCTGATCCGGATAATGAGAGACTGGTACAGAAGGCATTTGAGAATCTGGCAAAGAATAAGACGGTTATTATGATCGCACACCGTTTGTCGACTGTAACGAATGCAGACTGCATTTATGTATTAAAGGATGGTAAGATCGCAGAGAGCGGTACACATGATGCATTAACAACGGAAAATGGTATCTATACCCATATGTGGAATGAATACAATCAATCTGTCAACTGGCAGGTAGGAAGGACAGGTGAGACAGCATGATAGAAAAATTAAAGCATAAATATGCACTTTCCGATAAAGGTGCAAAGGCAATGATACAGGCATTTGTGTCTGTTACAATCTCGAATCTCGTATTGATGTTTCCGGTAGGATTGTTGTATGTATTGGCATCTTATCTGCTAGAGGGCAGCCTGCCAAAGGATAAGGTAACCTTCTTTACAGTTGGAGTGATCGCAGCATTGCTTCTGATCGCGGTTACAACGTATATTCAGTATAATGCAACATTTCTTTCTACCTATGTGGAAAGTGGTGTAAGACGTCGAATGTTAGCAGAGAAGTTGAGAAAGTTACCATTATCTTTCTTTGGTAAGAAAGATCTGTCCGATCTGACGAATACGATCATGGCAGACTGTGCGTTGATCGAGACGGGAAGCTCACACTGGATTCCGGAATTGGTTGGTGCATTTGGTTCTACGACAATTATTATCATCAGCCTGTTGTTCTTTGACTGGAGAATGGCATTGGCTGCTATCTGGGTTATGCCGATTGCATTTATCATTGTGCTTTCCTCTAAAAATGTGATGGGAAAAGTACATGCAAAGAGTATGGAATACAAGTTAAGCTGTTTAGATGGTATTCAGGAAGGACTGGAAACGATCCGGGATCTGCGTTCTAATAATATGACCGACTCGTATATGGTTGGTCTGAACGAGAAGATCAAAGCAGTAGAGGATCATTCGATCGTGGCGGAGTTTGCCAATGCGGCATTTGTATGTTCGGCACAAATGATCCTGAAATTAGGAATTGGAACGGTTGCAGTAACCGGAAGTATTCTTCTTACCAAGGGTGAGATCAGTGTACTTACCTTCTTTATGTTCCTGCTGGTGGTAACTAGAATGTATGAGCCGTTGCAGATTGCATTACAGAATCTGGCAGCGATTATCAGTTTGAACACCAACTGTGCGAGAATGGATGAGATCTTATCGCATGAGGAACAGACCGGTAGAGAGAACATGAATAATAAGGGATATGATATTGCATTTGATCATGTAGCATTTTCTTACAAGGATGGCGAGCAGGTGCTTCGGGATGTCAGCTTTGTGGCAAAGCAGGGCGAGGTAACTGCATTGATCGGTCCATCCGGTGGCGGTAAGACAACGGTATCCCGGCTTGCGGCCAGATTCTGGGATAACAATAAAGGTACGATCACAGTGGGTGGCATGAATGTATCCGAGGTCGATCCGGAGCAGTTGTTATCGTTATATTCGATCGTATTCCAGGATGTTACTTTGTTCAATAATACGATCATGGAGAATATCCGTATCGGTAAAAAGGATGCAACGGATGAAGAGGTAATGGAGGCGGCAAGACTTGCGAATTGTACCGATTTCGTGGAGAAACTGCCGGATCAATGGAATACAATGATCGGAGAAAATGGTTCCGAGCTTTCCGGTGGTGAGAGACAGAGAATTTCAATTGCAAGAGCATTCTTAAAGGATGCACCGATCATTTTGATGGATGAGGCAACTGCTTCTTTGGATGTAGACAATGAGTCGGCCATTCAGGAATCTATCTCGAAACTGATTCAGAATAAGACTGTATTGATCATTGCACACCGTATGCGTACCGTAGACGGGGTAGACAAGATCGTGGTATTGAAGGATGGTACGGTAGCAGAGCAGGGAACACCGGAGCAGTTGAAACAGCAAAATGGTATCTACAAGCATATGGTGGACCTGCAGTTGCAGTCCGAACAGTGGAAATATCAATAATAGAAAAATTATAGTTGCTCACATGTGCAACAATAATAATTTAATGTTTAACATTAAAAAGTTGTTGACAAATGATAAAGTTCTGTTATAATGGAATTATCGATAAACATTAAATATTTAATGAAATATGTTTTTGATATGAAGGAGGACTTTATTATGAAACCAGAAGCAGTCGTTAAGATTAATAATATGGGTAAGGTAGCGGGAATCATTACGCTGATTGCCAAGATTTTGGTAGGAATTGGAATTGTGGGAGTTCTGATTGCAACCATCGCGTTAGCAGCACTTCCGAAGGATTTTGTGAAAGCAACTATTCGAACCGGAGCGACAATATCCGTGGATCTATCACAGTTTGGCAATTCTTTTTCGAAAGAAGGGCAGAAGGAGATGAAGAAGAGTCTCACGAAGGCGGTGGAGAACGGAACAATTGATATGAATGGCATTACAGCACAGGTATCTAATATTGAGGTTGACGACAAGGGATTTTCGTTAGATGCCGATGGACAGACCGAAGCAATTCCTTTGAAAAGGATCAGTGTATTTATGATCGGTGCTTGGATCAACCTGATTGTGACAATGGTAACATTGTGGTTTATTGGCGCCTTATGTAAGGCAATTAAGAACTGTGATTCTCCATTTAGTGAGGCTGTGATTCGGAAGATGAAACATTTTGCATACTCTTTAATTCCTTGGTGTGTGGTATCTTCCGTTGCCAATTCAGCAATGTCAAGTATGTGGTCGAATCATTGGGACTTCAATCTGAGTGTCAATGGTAACATGGTGGCAGTTGTATTGGTTGTGCTTGCACTCACATACATTTTCCAGTATGGAGCCGTATTGCAGCAGGAATCAGACGAGACATTATAGGCTGGAGGCGGAAGTTATGGGTAAGATTATATTGCGGCTTGACCGTGTGATGGCTGACCGTAAGATGAGCCTCAATGAATTATCAGAGAAAGTAGGAGTGTCAAATGTGAATGTGTCCAAGATTAAGACCTATGGCAGACCGTGTGATCAAGATTAAGAACGGCAAGGTAAGCGCAATTCGATTCTCGACATTGGAAGCCATATGCAAGGCACTGAATTGTCAGCCGGGTGATATATTAGAGTATGATCCCGAAGGAGAATGAGGTTTGTTGTAATATGGAATAAGAACAGGTAGAAGATGAAGACCATCTGCCTATGATACCTCCTGAGTAGATAAAGGAACTAACCCAATCTACTTAGGAGGTCTTTTTATGTATCATATATTTA
>USBM01000130.1 GCA_900552885.1 uncultured Clostridium sp.
AGGTACGATATATCTTATTATAATCTTTATCCATTCCGAAGAATGAGATCTTTTGCTTTTTCTTGAGGTTTTTCTTTAATGTAACATAATGTGATTTCTTCACTTTTTTAATCTTGTATGTCTGACCTCGCGTTTTCATAGTTCCCTTCTTGATCGTAGGAGCGGAGAAGGTAAGAGGTTTGGTCTTGACCTTGTATTTTGTAACTGTGAATTTGACATATTTGTTAGCAGCATCATTGCCATCATATTGTATGCTGTAGATAGGATTATTCCGTAGTGTATTTTTCTTGACGGCAATCTTAGAAGACTGTCTTACCCAGATACCATAGGAATATCCGTCTACCGTATTCTTATTGATCTTGATATTCTTAGCGCCCATAATAAAGATTCCGGTTACGCATTTACTTTGGGCGGTAGAAGAATTTCGGGTAATGGTATTGTTACGGATCTTAATATTCTCATAAGGAACACCGGATAATGCATGGTGTGAACCGATTCCCCGTGGATAGTCTTCAATCGTACAATATTCAATGGTTATATTGCGGCAGGTTGTCTTATCAAGCGTGAATCCGGGGGTCCATTTGGTACTGCCGCTTTTATAGCAGATATCTAACTGGATGGCTTCACTTGTGTAAGAATTCTTGCCGAAGCGGAAACCACTGAAATCACAATTGCTGATCAGGCCATTCTGTACACCGGCAAACTCCAATGCATGGGAACCATGGCAGTTCTTAATTGTTGTATTTGTAATCTTAACATTGTCTGCATGACCGATATAGATAAGGTTCGTGGATTTGGTGGAACTATAGATGTTACCGCCATTCCAGGTTCCTCCTGTGACAGTAATGTTCTGTGACAACTTATATCCCTTATATCCGGTAGATTTGTGCTTGGCATCGCTATTTTTTAACATATTGTTGGATAAGCTGCTGTCGGAACGGTAAATAGTGGCATTTGCGTCTAAGTTCAGAGTAGTATTAGACTGTATGTATAATACATCACTGATGTAATAGGTTCCGGCAGGAACGGTAATAACAACATGAACGCCATCTCTTGCCTGATCTAATGCTTTCTGTAACGCATGTGTGTCATCTTCATTGTCAGTACCAAAGGCACCAAAATCATTGACGTTGTAGTAATAGGTATTGCCGATGACACTATAAGCTCTGTCGACTTCCACTAAGCCTTTGATTGCTGCAAGAAGTGCCTCTTTGGCTGTCCGGATCTGGTCTCTGGTTGCATCACCGTCATCATATACGTGCTGTGCATCTGCTAAACATTTCTGAAAGACGGAATAAGTCTCCGGTGTATAGGTTGTATAGATATCCGGAGGATATTTGGCTGCATCATCAATCGCTTTCTTTAATGCAATCTTGGCTTCCTGTTTTCGAAAGGTGGATGGATCAAGTGCGGTGACTTTGTCGGTTAAAGTGATTACCTTTTCTAATTGTATGGCGATCTGAGCCAGAGTTTCTTTGATATAGGTAAGATTCTCTTCATCGGTGATCGTATAAGTATCGGCAGATTCCTGCAGTTTTTTGTCTTTGACCGCTTCATCATAACGGGAGATCAATTTAGAAGTTGCTTCATATAAGATATCTGCCTCGTTGATTGTATCTTTATATGGCTTGTAAGTAGCAGGTGTATATAATTTCTCGTTCTCTTCTGTGATGGAAGGACGTTTGACATCTGCGTGGGCTTTTAATTGTTCATTGGCATCATTTAACGTTGTAATATTATCTGCTAATGAGAAAGAATGGTATTTCTTTAAATTCTCAAATGATTCATCCTGATTGATCGCATCGATATTCGCCTGTTGTGCGGCAATGCCCTGCGACAGAGTCTCTAGGATCTTCCGGTCATCTTCGTCTAATTCCGCTGTAGTGTCACCGATATATTTACTTAACAAATTTGTTAAGGTTTCGGTGGAACCAACTGTAGAGGGATCGCCTGTTACTCCGTTTGTGAAGACAGTAGCTTCTTCATTTGCTTTTTTGGCAGCGGCTACCGTATCTTTGTAAGTGGTATAATCGGAATAAAGCATGGTATAGGTCTCGTCTAAAGCAGTATCTTCTGGAATCTCCTTCGCTTTTTCCTGAATTAGTTTATCTAATGCAGTGATAGAATCAAGCAAGGTCTTATTGGACTTTTGTACTTTTCGAATCTGGCTGACGGCCGACTTTTCATTTTCCTCCGTTTGTTCCTGACTTTTCGTTACAGGTGCTGCATATACAACCGGTGCCGGTGTTGTTGCTGCTAACAGGCTAAACAACACTGTATATAGGATTGCATTGCGAGCATATGTTGTAAATCGCATTATGTTATGCCTCCCTCTGTTATGTATGTATCAGGTAAAATCATATTTGTCATTTACCCTACTGTATAACAGTATAACATTAAAGCGGTAATATGTAAAATTTGTGAAAGTAAAAAAGTGTTTATAATTTATCGGAAATCCGGCAGAAAAAGGATGGAATATAAGGCTATTAGTTGACATCATCTTAAAATCCGATATAATACTGTTAAGTTGGATAAATAGGCGAAAATACACCATAAGAGAAATAGAAGGAGAAGGACAAGATGAAACTGATTATACAGATACCATGCCTGAATGAAGCGGAGACTTTGGAGATTGCTTTGAATGATCTGCCGAAGCACATTGATGGAATTGATGAGATTGAATATCTTATTATTAATGACGGCAGTACGGATAATACGGTAGAGGTTGCTAAGAATTGGGGTGTGCAGCATATTGTAACGTTTAAGAAGAACAAAGGACTTGCGAAAGGATTCATGGCAGGCTTGGATGGATGTCTTCGTGCAGGCGCAGATATCATTGTCAATACCGATGCAGATAATCAGTATTGTGGAGCGGATATCGAGAAGCTGGTTCGTCCGATCTTAGAGGGCAAGGCAGATATTGTGATCGGAGAACGTCCGATCGATCAGACGGAACATTTTTCACCACTTAAGAAGAAGTTACAGCATATCGGAAGCTGGACAGTACGTGTGGCATCCAAGTCGGATATCCCGGATGCACCAAGCGGATTCCGTGCATATAGCAGAGATGCGGCATTACGGTTGAATGTTACCAATCAGTATACGTATACATTAGAGACGATCATTCAGGCGGGACATGATAAGATTCCAATGGAATCTGTTCCAATCCGCACGAATCCGGAATTGCGTAAGTCCAGATTGTTCCATAGTATGTTTGGATATGTGAAGAAGTCGATGGTAACGATCATCCGATCCTTTATGGTGTATAAGCCGCTTCGGTTCTTTGGAGGTATTGGGGCTGTGATATTCCTGTTAGGATTCATTTTAGGAATCCGTTATCTGGTATTCTTCTTTAGTGGCGGAGCATCCGGTCATGTACAATCTCTCATCTTAGCATCTACCTTGATGATGATGGGATGTATGACGGGAATTATCGGATTGCAGGCAGATATTATCTCTGCAAACCGTAAGATCTTAGAAGATGTGCAGTACCATGTGCGCAAGATGGATTACGACAGTGAGAAGAAAGAACAGTAGGAGACAGAATCATGGATAAGCCAAGTGTATCAATTATTGTGCCACATTTTAATACCCCGGATTCCCTAGAACACCTGATTCAGAGTATTCCGATGCGGGAAGACTTTGAAGTGATCGTGGTAGATGATAATAGTACCAACGTGACGGTAGAGCAGTTACAGGAACGGTTGCAGGAGTACACATCCGTTGCGGTATACCGGAATGATTCCGGGATCAAGGGCGCAGGAGCAAGCCGTAATGTGGGACTTTCCCATGCTGCGGGAGAATGGCTTTTGTTTGCGGATGCAGACGATTTCTTTACCGGACAGTTTGAGGAGAAGGTAACAGCCTATCTTACCAGCGAGTATGATATGGTATATTTTCCTCCGACCAGTATGGATGTAGTGACGGGACAGCCGTCTTCGCGACATGTGATGTACAGTGAATTAGTACATGCCTATCACGATAAGGCAACGGAACGTAATCTGACGGAGATGAAATATCTGTTCTGTACGCCATGGTCAAAGCTCATCCGAAGAAGTGTGTTTGAAAAGAATGGAATTCAATTTGATCCGGTTATGGTGTCTAACGATATTATGGCGATGACAAAGAGTGCCTATTATAGTCAGAAGGTAGGAACGTGTGCTGACGTGATATATTGTGTGACGCGTGGAGGTAAGACGTTGACTTCTAAGAAGAATGATGCAAACTTTGATATGCGGATTGATGTGCTGATCAGACGTTATACCTTTTTGAGGGATCATTTAGAGAAGAAGCAGTTTAAGTATGCACATATTGACCGGTTAGCACTTGGCAAGTTAGTGGACGTTGTGATCGAGCATTGGGGAATTCGGAAGTTTTTTGAGATTCTCCACAAGTATCATACGGCAGGCGTTCATTATTTTGATATTGGGTTATTGAATCCGGTCACAGTATGGCATAAGGCAAAGATTGAACTTGCCTGGTGGGCGGATATTAAGAAACATCGTGCACCGGATGAAAGGAAATAGAGATGTTTGATTCATTAGAGCAGTTATTTGATGCAATTGCCGACGTGCAATATGTAGTACTTCGCAATTATGAAGAATTTCAGACGATGGGATTTCTACAGAATCACCCGGATATTGATTTCTTGTGCGAGAACCGGGAACAGATGGTAGAGCAGTTGCAGTTGAAGCCACGCAGACGGAAAAATGATGGCATCCATTATTATGTAGAGATTGCAGGTAAGCGGGTATCGGTAGATCTGCGAACGGTTGGAGATGGATATTTGGATGCCGATTGGGAGAAAGGAATTTTGCAACGCAGAGTGAGTAATGATAATTACTATGTATTGCAGAGTGAAGATTACTTCTACTCGTTGCTTTATCATGTGATCGTTCAGAAACATGCAGTTGCAGAGGATTACAAGGTAAGGCTTGCGGCTATGAGTAAGAACTTAGGGATTCCATTTCGCATTGAGGACAAAGAACAGTGCTTAGACACTTATATGAGAAAACAGGGATATCATTATACGTATCCGGAATTTGCGGGAACAATCTTTCATATAGAGAATGTAGATGCTTCGTTAGTGGAACAGGCATTTGGTAAGAAAGTACGACGTGCCTTTTATCAGAAAGTACGCAGACTGCTCAGAAAGGGTTAATAACATGGGTGAGAAGATTAGAGATATTCGACCGATTCATTTGATCGGCAATGAATTGATGGTGGAACTGAATGAGGGATACACCAAGAATCAGGGACGGGTGATCCACATACAGAATAAGAAGTTCCGGTATCTGCTGACAGAGAGTGATTATCATAAGGTAAGTTCGGATATTATGCGGGCAGCGGTGGAGTTGGATTATATCAAACAGCACATTCCTGAACCGGATTACAAGCTGACTCCCAAGGAGAAGGGAACGGCTTCGGATGTGACGGAGTTTACATTTCTTAAGATACTTAATACGGAAGAGATTGATTATCGGATCTTAGAGCTTAGAGATCATTTTGCAACCATTCTGGTCAATCCTTCGGAATATAAGCAATTCCGTAAGCTGGCTAAGGCGAAGAAGGTGAGATGTTTAGAGCATCCATTTGGCAGGCGGCATGGATATATCTTCTTATATCAGATGAAGGAATTTGCGATATATCAGGACGGTGACTACTATTACGAAGTGATGTGTCAGCTTCCATGTAAGAGCCTGACACCGAAGATGTGGATGCCGTTAGATAAATGCGTTCAGCATGCTTTATGGGAGACGAAGCGTATGGAAAATGGATATCCGTATGTGGAGGAAGAAGAGGCGTGGATCTATTATATGACCCGTTGTATTTTTACGAAGCATGCTTTTGAAGAGAGTGATGTGAAGAAGCTGCAGGCATTGGAAGCAGTATTAGAACATGATACGTTACGGCAGAAGTTAGAACTGATCGTGTTCGGATTTGCGGATCGTTTGATCGCTCTTAGCAAAGACAGAAAGTATGCGGACATTATGACAGAGTATTTCTCTTATCGGGAATACTAAGAGGAGGCAGGTTATGAGTAATCCAGCGGTAACCAAGTTAGTCAGGGACCGGATTGGGCGCCTGAGTTTTTGGATGGATGATAATATAGGGGAATCGGTGCATATTCATTTAGCGGATTTTCGTATGGATATGACAGTAGAGGAGATATTTGCACTTTCAGAAGAATTGAAGGATACGATGAATAAGCTTGTGGATGTGGAAGGTTTTGACTGTGAGAAGATTGATCCGGTATTCCTTTCCCTGTTGCTTGCTAAGA
>USBM01000131.1 GCA_900552885.1 uncultured Clostridium sp.
ATGATCATCAACGACAATCTATTAGAAACGGTTAATTACAATTCACCGACTACGCCAATCAAGGCTTCTTACGCCTATTTTTCTGACTTTCCAGGCGGTATAACACCTTGCCATTGGCACCGAGAATTGGAGTGTATCGTCATGGTCAAAGGATCTTTGGAATACTATGTGAACAATCACACATTCATTCTTCACGAAGGCGATGGTATTATCATCAATTCCAACCGGATGCACCTTTGCGGTCCCGTTAATGCGAATAATCAGGACCGGATCCGCACCTATCAAATGGACGATCCCGACAATAGCAAATATATTGTATTATTACTTCACCCGGATACTTTGCGTTTCAATCGGCGTATGGAAGAAAAGTACATCAATCCTTTTCTATATGACAGCAACACCGATGTTCTGTTTCTTAATCGTTCCGAAGAATGGCACACCGATGCCATCCGGACCATTACTGACATTTTCCATGCCGTCACAGAACAATCTACCTGCTTCGAACTGATCGCACAGAGCAAATTCTTCTATCTGTGGAGTCTGCTCTACGCAAATACAATTGGAGAACACGGCTGTGAACCAATTGAGACTGATCCAATGAATCCACTGAAAACAATGATCTCATTTATTCAGGATAATTATCAGGACAAAGTTACCCTGAATGATGTTGCAGAAGCCGGAATGATGTGCCAGTCCAAATGCTGCCGTCTCTTCCGCGAAACGGTCAAACAGTCACCGATCGAATTCTTACAGAATTACCGTATTCAAAAAGGAATTGACCTGCTAGAACATTCCAGCCTGAGTATTACAGAGATTGCATTGGAATGTGGTTTCCATGGTGCCAGCTACTTTACGGAAACATTTCGAAAGATCAATGGCATCACACCGAAAGAATACCGAAAACAGATTGAACTTAGTGCTTAGCCCGAACGGCTTCCCACTCCTCATATCTTGACTGATATTGTTCATTTAACCAGGCAACCATCTGTTCCTTCCCTTCCACTGTGAAGGGAAAACGCATGGTTGTCTTTTGTTCATCCGGTGTCGCCTCATAACAATATGGCTCGGGCCAGATGATAACCAGAAACTCTGCATCCCCTTTCTTATCTGCCGGTGTCAATGCCACATCATCCATCGGATCTCTGGCAATCCGGAACCGCATTCCCCTGTGACTTCCGAAGTATGGTTGTGCATGCTCATACCATGTCAGACCATAGGAGTCCTTATTCTCTATTGGAATAAATTTCTCTGCCATATTGTCATTTCTCCTCTATTACACCTTGCACAGGCACTGCCTGTACGGTTATTAAAATTCTCAAAACTCTCTACATTTCCCCTATTGTTTTATGGTGCCCTGCATCTGTTTTTCTTACTAATCTTCCGGCAGATCTGGTATCAGTTCCACATACACCTGATCAAACTTCTCCCGAAGCTCTGTCCGGATCTCATTGCGCAATTGATGCAGAATTCTTGTATTCATCATATCATTATGGCTGGTCAGATAGATCTCAACCCAGGTCTTACGCCCCGTCTGGATCACATCCAGAAATTCAATGTCATAGTACACACGATCCATATACTTCTCCGCTATCTGCCGGATCTCCTGCATAATACGCTCATCGGGTGCAAACAACACCAGATTCTTCAAGTTAATAATAATCATTTTGACCGGCTCAACCAATAACAGACATGCCATCACGATTGCAACAAACGGGTCGATATAGGCTGCCAGATGTGCCCATTCTGTCTTCTGTAATCCCATCTGGATAAAGAATGCAATCGACACACCAAGACTCGATATAATATCCAGCTTCCAGATATAGATCTCTGCCTTGATCGTAAGTGATTCATATCTTCGACTGAAATGCCGTAACAGCAGATAGATAAATACACAGCCAGCCCACACGCCAAGCTCAAATACTGCGATCATCCCTGCATCTACCTGTCGTCCACCATGGAACAGAATCATGATATTATCCCAGATCAATTGCACTGTGATCACAAGCAGCACACTGTATTTGATCACAATAAATAAAGATTCCACCTGTGAGAATCCATACGGTCGTTTCTCCGTTACCGGCTTATACAACAAAGGGACCAACACCAAAAACGGACCGATCATGATCAGATCCGTCACATCAAAAATGCAGTCCATTAAAAGAGAATGAGAATGTGTTACATATGCCATAATTCCCTCTGCCAACATAAACAAAATACTGCCAATGAAAGAAATATCCATGATCCTTTTCTCATTCTTCATCTTATTCTCGCTCTTCACAACTCTCTCCTCAAATCTATCCTCACTATACAGACAATCATCAAACCGATATATCCTCAGATTCCACACAATATCCCATTACTAGAGATTGATATGATATAATTCCATCTCCCGCCGGACATCATCCCGCAATTCCGGATTCGTCTTCAACAGCTCCCGTATGCCTTTCAGGCCCTCTAATCGCAATTGCTCATTATACGCGATCTGATCACGCAATTTCTGTCTGCGTACATTTAACGAATGTTTAACTTCGACCATCTCTCTTGGATCGATCAATGCCAGTGACTGCTTCGTCCAGATATCAGGATCTTTCACACCATGTGCATATAACAGCTTTGACAATGCTTCTGTGTACTCCCGCAGATCTCCGGTTGTCCGTTGATATTTCCGGATCTCATCCACCATGATCAGGTACTGGTCATACAAATACTCCAACTCCCGCAGACTATTCACATGGTACTTTTCATAGAGATATTCCAGCGTAGAGGTATTATTCACATACTTGATCTTCACCTTATTCATCAGGCTAATGGCACGATTCTCTCTCTTTTCGGACATCTTGAACTCATAAGACAGATTTCGGTATGTCACAACGCAAAGTGCTGCCATACCCGCAATCACCAACAGGATCAACAATACCGGTAGTACCAGATTATTCTTAGTCAGCACACCAACCACTGCAAGCGTAATGACTGCCAACACCGATATCGTTCCAAAAATAATCATAAAATTCTTGATCTTACTCTGTTGACTCTCTATCGATTCCTGAATATATTCCTGTGCGTTCTTCTCACCCTCTAAATGAGTCATATCCCGCCGGATCGCCATATCCATATCCTCTAATTCTTTGAGCTGACCGAACACAGCAGTAAGATCTTTCTCCATCCCTTGAATCATTCGAAAATTCTCATCACTGATCCGGTCATCCGAATGTAGAAATTCTGTTGTCTCATTTTGCAAAAAGGCAATCTTCTTTGCTGTATCCGTAATCTCTTTACGAATATTCTGTGGCAATTCTTCGATCATCTGGATGTCCTCAAAATAGGAAGTAACCACATCATACTCTGCCTTCAGATCCTCCATCTGATAAGTTGCTTCCACGATCTGATCACATTTGTATGCGACATTCCCCTTTGGGGTCTGTTCCCCCTGCTCCTGTTGCTGTCTCTTCAGATAACTATCGATACTCTCATATTCAAATGTCTCTTCCGTCACTTCAGCCTTTGTAAATAGACCTTTAACGGCATTTAACAAACCCATATACTTCTCTCCTATACCGTCTGCTCACGGAATTCTTCTTTCAAATGCTCTAACACCGTATCCATTCTCTGATTAAAGTCGGTCAGATTATTCTTCTCATAATGATACATAGCCCGTTCCATGCGATGATAGATCGGTGAGCCTGTCACATCTTCTTCTGCATCCTTGATCGCATCATAAATTGGCTGCACCATGCTCTCTGCATGATAATACTTTGCCATGACTTCGACATCCTCACGATCCTTCATCGTTGCAAGAAGCAACAGGTATTCATACATCGTCCCGACATCTCCGATCAATTCATATGCCTTGCGATATGACTCCATCGCATCCTCTAATTCAAAGTTATTCGCATACGCAATGCCACGATTATGATAAATAGCAGCCAACAGCTTGTCATTTCCAATATCCGGATACTGATCCAATATCTCATCATAGATGGCGGCTGCCTTCAGATACTTATGATACCGTAGAAAACCATCTGCCTGTAACTTCCGATATTGTGGTGCAGAGAGTCCTTTCATTCGCTCTATCTGTAAAATGAATTCCTTAATCTCCGGTATCGTATAATATTCTTTGTATGTCAGAATTGCTGTCAGCAGATCCGTCAGATCTGTTGTATCTTTTTCTTTCAGATTCCGCAAACTTTCCGCAAGATCGCTAAGGTGCAGTTCCCGCTCAATCCAATTAAACATCGACACTCCAATGTGTTCCTCGGAGATCAAAGCTATATTATTGTATATGTAATAGCATAATTCTTCGTAAGAGAATACCTCTATCTTCGTATTTGGAAAAATATATGAAGTTGTAGCCGGTGTGGTCTCGCACAATATTACTCGTCCCATATCTACATCCTTTCCCTATCTGTTCTACATCCCTGTCCGTCTTAATTATTCCACTTTTTATTACGATCGTGTCATTCTCTACGATTCTATATGTCCAATCGAAAAATCCTTACGATAGATCTTATTTGTCGTTGGATAAATCTTGCCAAATCCTACATCCCGGATTACAATCGCTCCTACCCGTTCATCTGTAAGCTCCACTTCCAACGAGATCTTCGTCGTCTTCGGCGGTCGCTTCGGAAGCCCGTGAATCTCTATGATCTCCCGCTGCATCTCTTTCGATACTTTATCCTGATATAACATCTCAATCCGGTTCGTATCATCTAAGAACAATGTAACCTGCCCTTTCATGTTATACCATTCTCTTCCACCGATCGCGATCGGATAGAACTGATTCCTGCCTTCTAATTCCCCGACACAGACACCAATATCAAATGGAATACTGCCCTCTGTACATAACACGCAATCCCGGTCTGCTTCATATGCCCCGAACTTTGCATGATAGCAGGCTCCCTTTGTATACAGATTCTGTCCCATAAACACACGTCGGCCATCGCATAATACCTTTTGCGATTGCTCAATCCACATATCCGTAAATCCAACCCCTGTCAGATATACCGTGGAGATATACGTCTCCCGCATCTTCTTCTTAGCAATCTCTGCAAACTTCTGATCTAACGACTCAATATCCTCAAACAACATCGCATACGGCAATTCTTCTTTGAGACTTTCCCGTCCTAAATAGAAAATTCTGGCATTGCCCTGATGTTTCTTATCAATCCGGTAATACTCCATTCCTTCAGGACCATATTCAAACATGGAAACACTGTTTGTCCGAAGCTTCTCATCCTGATTCATGACATACTGAAAAAATGCATTTTCATGACTCATAATATAGAATGCATCCTCCGCAAGCTCCAATTCTTTGCGCAGCTTCTGAAGCACCTGATACACCTTCGGCTGATATTCCTCCAACGTAACCGTAAGTCCTTTCAACACATATTCCTCTGACCGTGACAGAAATTCCCCAATATGTGTCTTGAGCAAAATAAGCAATAACGCATCATAAGTATAGACTGCGCCCTCTACTGCTATATGTTTATCGGAATCTATATTGCCAACTATATCCTCTACAATCTCCCCATCCTGCTGAAACCGTACTGTGCTCACTTGATTGCCTACATACCATCGTTTCTCTTCTTTTGAATAAAACATGACATTCGGAAGCTGATATGTCTCCGCATTATTCAATTGGTAAATGGAAGTCGGTTCATCCTTTCCTTCCTCGTAATAACTCATTTGTACATTCTTGCGGCACAAATCTACCCCTAAGTAAATGTCCATCCTGCTTTATCCTTTCGTACTTTTGGTCCGGCCTTTATATGTCATCATACATTACTATCTGCTTTTGACCTCTGCATCATATTATAATTGTATTCGCACTACAAGTCAAAAGAAAAGTTCCCCGCCAGCGCAGTTGCTCTAGCGGGGAACCTGATTCATTCATTATTCATAAATATGTTTCTTTTTGGTCTTGTCCTTTGCCTGTTTCTTCTTCAAAGGATGCTTTGGATTCTTATCCATATCTGTCGCCTCTTTTCTCTCATATGGATACCATATTATCCTTCAATGGCAATGTAGTTCTTACCTTCGACTGCCTTATCGGCTTTCTTAGGAACCTTCAACTGTAAGATACCGTTCTCGAACTTCGCAGAAATCTCATCCTGTGTGACATCCTCGCCAACATAGAAGCTTCTGCTCATGCTGCCTGCATAACGTTCCTTACGAATGTACTTACCGGTCTTCTTATCTTTCTCGTCTTTATC
>USBM01000132.1 GCA_900552885.1 uncultured Clostridium sp.
AATTGATTCCTGTGAAATATAACCATCCGCATAGGTATCGGAGCCTAATTCAATAATACTGCTGACATAATCCAACTGCCGATACCCCTTCTTCGCAGTCACCTCGAAGATCTTCATGGTTACATCGGTAGAACCAACATCAATTGCAGCAAATGTTTTGTATGCCATTTACGCATTCCTCCTGTTCTCCTGCTCTGAAACAAAACATCCAAGAATTCGGAAATTCTCTGTCTCAGCCATAATGCCTTTTAAGGCATTCACTACATCAACATCTCCCAAATTACCTTCAAAATCTACAAAGAAACAATACTCCCATTGTTTACCGGATAACGGAATTGACTCAATACTTGTCATATTCACGTTATTAAAAATAAAATGTGCAAGAATATTGTACAATGTACCACATGTATGCGGAAGTGAAAATGAGATACTGACCTTATTGGCGTTCTCCTCATATTCCCGCTTCTTTGATACAATAACAAACCGTGTTGTATTATTATCTGAAACATTGAGCTTATAATTAAGTATACTAAGACCATACAATCTCGCTGCACGCTCGCTGGCAATCGCAACCTGAGTTGCATCCCCGTCATCATGTACTTTCTTAGCACTTAATGCGGTATTTGCCATGCTGACCTGTCTCCAGTCCATCCGCTCTAAATATTCCTTCGACTGCATCAGACCTTGTGGGTGTGAATATACCGTTGTGACTTTCGAAAGATCTGTCCCCGGAATTCCGAGCAGACATTGATTCACCGCTACCATCTGTTCTCCAACAATAGACAAAGAAAACCTGTCTAGCAGATCATAGATTCCATTCACAAAACCGGCAGACGAATTCTCAATTGGCAGGACACCATAATCTGCACAACCTTCCGCCACTCTTCTCGCCACATCATGGAAATCCTTTACATTACTGCCATAAACATCCTCACCAAAATAAGCAATCATAGCCGTTTCCGCAAACGCACCCGGAACCCCTGCATATACAACTTTTGTATCTACATTGCGTTCTAAATGCTGCACTTTAGTAAACATTTTCTCTATGACATGCTCCTGATCGCCAATCACACGGTATTGATATCGTCTTGACACAGACATGATCTGCAGAAACAGTTCCCGCACACTTTTTGCATTAAACTCAGTACTTGCCATATGCCCTAACTTATCCAATTTCTCCAATTCCCGTTGCCGGTCATAGATTGGTTTACCTGTTGACATCTTATATTCTGCGACCTGCAAAGCAAGCTCCATACGCTTTTCGATCAATCCAACTATCTGTTTATCCACCTGATCAATCTCTTGTCTGGTTACACTTAAATCCTGTATCATCCTTGCTCTCCTTATATCTGAGGCTTCTGTTCCTGCAATTCCCTGAACAACTCCATAACCGACCGATGTAACACCGGGTGGATATAATATGGAGCAATCGACATAAGCGGTTCTAACACAAATGCCCGTTTCGGTATCTCAATATGAGGAACCGTCAACTTCTGTGTATGCATAATCACATCATCATAAAACAAAATATCAATATCCAATGTTCTCGGTCCCCAATGAACGACCCGTTCCCGATGTGCTTCCCGCTCAATATCCATTGTTGTTTCAAGTAATTCTTCCGGCGTCTTCAATGTCTGTATCTCTAATGCCCCATTTAGAAAATCATCCTGCTCCACACCACCATACGGCTCCGTCTCAATGTAATCGGACACTGCTGTTACCTTCGTATCCTCTAATGCATTCAGACGGTCAATTGCGAAATCCAGATAACCTTCCTTATCACCCATATTCGATCCTATTGACAAATATACTGTGTGCCAGCCCCGTTCTATCTGCACTGCTACGGTATCTAGCGATACTCTCACCGGTGCCCACGGCTTCTTAACCGTAATGCCAACCCTCTGAAGTGGTTCATACGCAAGTAATAACCGCCTTGCAATTTCTTCCGCCAAACGTTCAATCAGCATATACCGTTCTGTCTCAACTAACTTTTTGATGAACTGACACACCTCGCCATAATCCAATGACTTTGTCAGATCATCCGTCTTACCTGCCGGTCTGGTATCGAGATAAAGATATGCACTAATGATAAACTTCTGACCCAAAAACGCTTCTTCCTCAAATACTCCATGATACCCAAATACTTCCATATTCTCAATGATAATCTGGTCCATGTATCCTCTCCTATTCTACCATAGCGGATTTCCCGCTATCGTTAAATATATGTTCTATTTTACACTGTTTTTTCTGATATATTTTACATAGATTTAATATTTTTTTGAAATTTGTACATTTACTGTGCTCTTAAAATTGCCTGTGCCATGGAAAGCCCCCGCATATTCGTCTTCACATCATGAACGCGGAAGATGGAACAGCCTGCCATCAATCCCATAACCGACGTCGTCATCGTACCCTCTTCCCTCTCCGTCACCGGAAGGTCTAATGTTAATCCAATCATGGACTTTCTAGAAGTTCCTAAGAGAACCGGATACCCTAGTTCTTTCAATCTTCCAACATGTTTCATCACGGAAAGATTCTGATCCAGATCTTTGGCAAATCCAATTCCCGGATCCAGTATAATGTGTTCCCTTGCTATTCCCGCTGCAAGTGCCATATCCGCACTTTCCTGTAGATCGGCAAGCACATCTTCTATTAAATTCTGATAGTTCGTATCTTTTCGGTTATGCATCAGACAACACGGAATTCCAGCCTCGGCAATTACTTTTGCCATAGTTCCATCCCATTTCAATCCCCAGATATCATTTAACAGATCCGCTCCTGCTTCAATCCCCGCCTGTGCTACGTCCGATTTATACGTATCCAACGAGATTGGCACATCAAATCTTGTCTTCAATGCCTCAATTACCGGACAAACCCGTTCGATCTCTTCAGCCGATGTGATCTTAATATGATTCGGTCTGGTCGATTCCCCTCCAACATCCAGGATTGCCGCTCCTTCTTCTACCATACGTTCTGCCTGTTTCAATGCATGATCCATGTCATTATACTTTCCGCCGTCCGAAAAAGAATCCGGTGTTACATTCAGGATTCCCATTACATAAAATTCATGTTCTAAGTCAAATTCTTTTGTTCCAATCTTCATGTGTTAAGTTCCCCTTTGTTGTTAATATATAATGGTTGAATTCTTACGTTCTTCTTCCCAGTAACAATCCTTCCGTGCTTTACAAGCATAACAGCCCCTGCACCTTTTATCTGCCTGATATAGCAGCCGGCTGAATTCCTGTCCCTTCGCATCGTACTTTTTGTGATCACCAATTGCCTGCAGGATCATTGTCTTTTCATCCTGTGTGAAATCACAGTCCCCCAATATCTCTTCTGCCAGCCGGATTCCTGCCTCGTGATGAGATATCTCATGCATGTATTCCTCATACCGGCCTATATCATGCAACAATGCGGTGGCATAGATCACTTCTTTATCATAATCCAAGTGCTGTTCTAACACCATAATATACAAAATGCGGGCAACATCTAAACAATGCTCTAATCCATGTCTGCAAAAGATCCGATCCCGTTCCGCATCCTGTATTCCCTCCATTGCCTCAATGTACAGCGGGTGTGCCATAATCTGTTCTATTCTTATCATTTAGTTCCTTCCCAGAAGCCCCATATAAGATAAAGAGCCCCATGCAACAATAACCGCAGATTGTCCTTGCCTGTCATATTCTTCCCATACCTCACCGGCACAGTGACATGCCTTTGCGACACTCTCACAATATATCGTATCCTTACAATATGGCAGAATATCCGCTCTTAACTGTTCCCCTGAAAGTCCTCTCTCTACCGGCGGGGTAATCGTGTAGATATGTGCAGCCATCGGACATAATGTGGCTATCATCTTCTCATATTCTTTGTCCTTTAATATTCCTATTATAAAGATTATATGAGGTGTTTTAAAATGTTTTTCCAAGCTTCTCTTAAGTGCCTTCCCCCCCTCAATATTATGTGCTCCATCCCGAATCATCAATGGTCTGTCAGCCAGCTTTTCAAACCTTGCAGACCACTTAGCCTTTTTTAAACTGTCCTTTATCAAAGAACCATCTAATAATAATTTCGTCTCAATCGCCGTAACCGCATTATATATCTGATAATCTCCTGCTAACGAGATCTCATATTCTTCTCCTTTATAGCAGAAGCGGCTTCCGTCTAACGACTCCTCTAATATAGTAATCTGCGACCGGTCTGCTATCTGAAACGCCGGAAGCTCTGCATCCGCATTACACTCCCTCCATTCCTTGCATAAAACCTCACATACCGTATCTATATTCGGATAACTGACAACCGGACTTCCTTTCTTAATTATACCGGCTTTCTGATAAGCAATCTTTTCTACCGTATCACCAAGGAACTGCATATGATCCATTCCAATCGACGCAAACACCGTGCAAAGAGGAGCATCCACTACATTCGTTGCATCCTCTCTCCCGCCCATACCTGTCTCTAATATCACAATATCCACTGCTTCTTTTACAAAATAGGAAAAAGCAACTGCCGTCTCCACTTCAAAAGCAGTCGGAAGCTCTCTGCCTTCCCTCTGCATGTCACATAATACCGTATGGACCTGTGCAAAAATATCCGTAAACTCCTCTTCTTCCATTGCCTTTCCATTCACTTGAAACCGTTCCAGATAAGTAAACAATGTTGGTGAAATATAACGTCCAACCCGTTTCCCTTCTGCCTGATACATACAATCAAGAAACGTGCAGATGCTTCCCTTTCCATTCGTCCCAGCCACATGGATCACACTTAACTGATTCTGCGGATCACCAAGCCGTCTCAGCAGTTCTTTTACATTTGCAAGCCCTAATATACTTCCTTTCTTCCCGATTTGATTCATATATTCCATTGCTGTTTGATATGTCATGTACTTATACCCGATCTCTCTTATTTATTAGTCCCATCTTATCACAGAATGTATGCAGATTCCAGTCCAAACCCTCTCATCCGTCGACTCGATAATATTATACACGCACCAAATTCATATCTCCGTACAGTTGCAAATCCGTACACGGCTTATTGTATACTAAAAGACACCTCTGCGTTTCCCTTATTCAAAAGGTTCCACACAAAGGTGCCTTCTATTCTTCTACCGAATTACATGATACATGTTGAATCAACGGTGTATCCGCATCAATCGGCAATATCTCATATCCTTCACTTTTCAATGTATCAATTAACAATTGTAATGATTCCACTGTTGTATGTGTTGTCTGCAGATCATGCATTAACACAATGGAATCCTGATTATTCTCCACATCATTCATAATATTATCGACAAGCTGGTCCGGAGATAACCCACTTGTTACGGCATCACCATTCAATGCGTTCCAGTCATAATAATTAATATTATGCTCATTCAGATATGCAATATAATCCTGAATCGGTAATGGTGCTACATTATTCGAACTTCCACCCGGGAACCTGAAAATGCTGCTCTTTGTACCCGTTACTTTATACAGCAGATCATTTAGTTTCTCAATCTCATCTCCAAAGGATTCTACCGATGCATACAGATCCTGGTACACATGACTATAGGAATGCATCCCTAACGTATGCCCTTCATCCACAATACGCTTATAATAATCATAATATTCTTCATCTCTTCCTATTACAAAGAATGTAGCTTTCACATTATTTGCAGCCAGAACATCTAAGATCTGTCCCGTATAGATAGACGGACCATCATCAAATGTCAGATAAACCCGTTTCGTCTCCCGGGTATCAGTTTCATTTCCTGTATTTGTGGAAGACTGTTTCGTTCCCTCTGCATCCCGTGTCGTCTGCTCTCCATCTGCAGTATTATCTGCCTTACCACCTTTCGTGTTAGTTGCACCAAGCACAGACTTTACGGAAGTTGCAAACCGTTCACTATTCGCATTCGGATTATTCCGAAGTGCTTCCCGGCTCTGACGAAGTGTTAAATAATCGCCACCGTCTTCACTTAATGCATACTCCAATCGTTCCTCTAATTGATTCACCTTATAAAACAGGAACATACTTGTGAAAATCGGCAGAATGGTAAGAACTAAAAATCCATATATAATAATTTTCTTATATAATTCAATTCTTTTTCGTTGCGCCAATTGCGCTCTTGTCATCTTAGCCATCTGTTCTCCTAACTTTTTATACTACTAGTGTCCGCAATTGCATCTCTTCTTATTCAAACACTTTGTAAGCGAGC
>USBM01000133.1 GCA_900552885.1 uncultured Clostridium sp.
CCACCTTCGAAGCACCGGATTCATAACATTCAGGCATGCGCCCACATCAACACGTCCGGAGACTTACGCTGTAGAAGGGTGTGAAGTATTTATAATAGAGAGGAATGAGAGGTTACAAGATGCCTGTTTTTGATTTTAACCAGGAAAAGAAAGATGCCGTTCAGGCAGAGAAGACATACGAATTAGTATATTCAAATGAAAGAGTGCCGGATGCGGAACATCCGATCATGTTGATAGAGGACAAGGATAGGAAGTTAGTACATCATTCATCAGGAATGTTTACAGCTCCAACAAAAGGAACGGCATTCATTTATGATGAAGAGAAATCCAATCATAATATATTACAGATTGATGCCCGCTTTGAGAAACTGATCAAATGGTTAGGGGAGAACCATATTATGGTACGTCTTTCCGGCAGTGATACAGATGAAGGATACGCTGTATATAAGATATTTGAGACGGGAGTGGCTATGCGTGGCACAAAGCTTTCAGGGGAAAATGGTTTTTTACAGTTTATGATCGACCGTCTGCTGCAGAGTGACGCACCATCCCGGGAAGTTGTAGACTTTGACGAGATTGAAGATTCGGATGATATGAAGCTTACAAGTATTCAGAGTATCACGGATTATTTGATGTGTGCAGGAAGTACGCTTCCGGATAATATCCGTCTCTGGGCAAGACGAAATTTAGCCGTGGCCAAATCAACGGAGGTAACACCGGAAGAGAGACGGCATGCACAGCGAGCACTTTCTATTATGTTGAATATTCAGTGGAAGAACACAGAGTTCCAGCCGATCGATCCGGTGGAAGCAAGACGCATTTTAGATGAAGAATTATATGGATTAGATAATGTGAAACAGCGTATTATTGAGACAATCATTCAGATCAATCGTACGCATACATTACCGGCGTATGGTCTGCTGATCATTGGCCCGGCAGGTACCGGTAAGTCACAGATTGCCTATGCGGTAGCAAAGATTTTGAAAATGTCATGGACAACTCTGGAGATGAGTTCCATCAATGATCCGGAACAGTTGACCGGAAGCTCCAGAATCTATGCCAATGCGAAGCCGGGACTTATTATGGAAGCATTTGCCAACGCAGAAAGCTCCAATCTTGTATTTATTATCAATGAGTTGGATAAAGCATCTTCCGGAAAAGGAAATGGTAATCCTGCCGATGTATTGCTTACTTTGTTGGATAACCTTGGATTTACAGATAACTATGTGGAGTGTAACATACCAACGACGGGAGTGTATCCGATTGCAACGGCAAATGACCGCAATGCGATCAGTGCTCCGTTAATGTCGCGTTTTGCAGTCATTGAATTGCCGGATTATAGTATAGAAGAAAAACGTGTTATTTTCACCAGATTTGCTATGCCAAAGGTGCTGAAGAGAATTGGTCTTCATAGCGATGAGATCATTATTACCGATGAAGCATTGGATGCGATCATGGATATCTTTAAGGATACATCCGGTATTCGTGATATCGAACAGGCTGCGGAGCATATTGCAGCGAATGCATTGTATCGTATCGAGGCAGAACATATGGTACGTGTTACATACGATGCGGATATGATTCGCACCCTCCTACGGTAGAATTATTACCCTTGTACAGCGTAAGTGACGGACGCATGTGTCAAACGGACGCAACGGTCTAGAAAAATTGGTTCCAAGCCGGGTAGTTCGCACTTAATTGCTCCGGTAGCAGTACTAAGCAGTGTAACACTATGTCCACTAGGTTCGGAAACATCTTACTAAGAGCTCAATGCAAGTGTTGACCGTCACAAATACCCCTCTTTGGAACTTAAATTTAACAGGATAACTTCCGATGCAGATACAAAGAGTACAGGAAAAACAGAAAAAAGGAACTTGACAACCATAGGAGAATATTGTAACATAACGGTGTTATGTGGTTCCGGAATGGGGGATTCGAATGAAAGATGAACGGGAAACCAAGGACGAATTATTGATCAGTGCGAAGCAGGAATTCTTAGAGAAGGGATATCAGAAGGCATCCCTGCGGAATATCTGTAAGAATGCAGGCGTTACAACAGGAGCGTTGTATTTCTTCTTTCAGGATAAGGAAGATCTGTTTGCATCGATCGTACAGCCATCATTAGACCGGATCATTGCAATGCTGTCACAGCATACGAAGCAGGAATTAATGGAGTTACAGGAACATCCGGAGGCACAGGAAGATAATATGCAGGATGATATTGTAGCAAGTAAGGCAATATTAGATGTGCTGTATGGAGATTACGATAACATTTTGTTGATCCTTACGAAGAGTCAGGGATCACGGTATGAGCATTGTGTGGATGAGTTTGTGGATATGTTGCAGCAAAGCTACCGGGTATTATCGGCAGAACAGGCGAAGCGGATGGGCGTGAAGCCACCGGATGATTACACGCTTCATTGGGTATCGCATATTCAGATTGATGCGTTTGTGCAGTTGATCCTGCATGAGCCGGATAAGGCGAAAGCGTTAGAGCATTTAGACAGTATCCTGCGATATCTGTTAGCGGGCTGGATGGCATTATTTGAGAAGTAACAAAGGCTATGCCTATTTGATGTGGGCATAGCTAATATTTAACGGAAAACATAACGGTGTTATGTTGAAAGAGATAAGCAAGTGTAACTAATATGCATGGCAATTACAAACGGTACAGAGATAACAGTTACAGTCGGTTGTATGAAGTAAATGGTTGAAAGCATATGAAGGAGGAAGAAAGCATGTATGTAGAAGTAACGGATGTGAAGAAAAGTTATGGAGAGGGAGGCAGTTATATTCAGGTATTGAAGGGAGTTTCTGTCGGTGTTGAGAAAGGAAAGATGTGTGTGATTCAGGGAACCAGTGGTTCCGGTAAATCGACACTGCTTAACTGTATCGGTGGTCTGGATGTCGTAGATTCCGGTTCCATTAAGGTAGACGGAAAAGAGATGGTCGGATTGAAGACAGATGCCTTGTCGGATTACCGGAGAGATTATCTCGGATTTATCTTCCAGTTCTATAATCTGGTGCCGAACCTTACTGTTCGTGAAAACATACAGGTATGTGAGTATTTGGCCGATCATCCATTAGATATGGATGAGTTGTTGGATATCTTAGGTCTTACGGAACATCAGAATAAATTTCCTTCCCAGTTGTCAGGTGGCCAGCAACAGCGTTGTGCCATTGCAAGAGCGTTGATTAAGAATCCAAAGCTGCTGCTTTGCGATGAGCCGACCGGTGCATTGGATTCGAAGACCTCACGGGATATTCTCATTTTGTTGGAGAAGATCAATGCACAATACGGAACAACCATGATGATCGTTACACATAATAATGCGATCAAGGATATGGTAGACCAGGTCATTATATTAAAGGATGGTCAGATCAGGAAGAATTATTGCAATGAGGTGAAAGTACCGGCAGCAGAACTGGAGGATTTGTAGGATGCAGAAAGTATTACGGAAACGAATCATAAGAGATCTGAGAAGTAATTTTGCCCGATACATAGCCCTTGCATTTTTGGTCATTCTCAGTATGTATCTGGTAGTGAGTCTGGTGGGAGCCGCTGAGACGATCATCCAGGGCAGTCGGGAATCCGATCAGAAGCTGGGTGTGGAGGACGGACAGTTTTCTCTATTTGTGCCGATGAAAGAGGAAGAATGGAACAAATTAACGGATGATGGAATTACGTTGGAGAAAATGTTCTTTTTAGACTATTCGGTTATGAAATCCAAGACATTGCGGGTATATCAGAATAGGGAAAAGATCGATCAGATCGCCCTGTATGATGGGGATTATGCCAAGGCAGAGGATGAATTGGTATTGGAACGGAAATTTGCAGAAAATAATGAGATTAAGGTGGGAGATACTTTAGAACTTGGTGGACGTACCTTTACAGTTACCGGTATCGGAACGGTGCCGGATTATAACAGTGTTCTGAAGTCTCTTGGAGATACCAGTTGTGATACATTGAACTTTGGTCTTGCTTTTGTAACGAAGGATATGTACAAGATCCTGCAAAAGGAGGGCAAGAGTGCGAAGTCAGAGGAATATTATTATGCATATCATTTGAATGGGAAAATGACCGATGAGGAGTTGAAAGATAGGCTGGAAGATCTTGAATTTTCTTCGGATGATGTAGAAGACGAGTTCTTTCAGGAATACTGGGACCGGACGATCGGGCAGAAGGATGAATTGCAGGATGGAATTCAGGAACTGTTAGATGGCAGCAAGGAATTGACGGATGGATTAGATGGGCTAAGCGGTCATAATGATGAATTAAAGGATGGTGCGAAGGAGATATTCGATTCTTATCTGTCTGAGGCAAACAGTGCACTTAGCGGATATGGGGTTGGAACTTTAACTGCGGATAATTTTGAATCGGTATTGCAGAAAAAAATTGACAATGAGAGCAGTGCTATTGTGAAGATCTCTATGCGGAATCTGTTAAAGACCTTGCAGGGATTACAGGAGTTCTCGGATGGTATTGAAGAGTATACAGATGGAACCAAGGAGGCTGCGGATGGTTCGGTAGAATTACAGGATGGAATACAGGAGTTAAAGGACGAGACAGATGATATGATCGATGAGATCTTTAACGCCGATGCAAGCAATCTGTTGTCCTTTGTAAAGGCTGCGGATAATGTACGAATCCGGGCGGCGGCAGGAGATCAGGAGTTAAATCGCAGTGTTGGAACGATAGCCGGTGTGATCATTTTGATCCTGATTGCCTATGTGCTTTCTGTATTTGTTGTACATTCGATCGATCAGGAAAGTGCCGTGATCGGCGCCCTGTATGCGTTGGGAGTGAAGAGCAAAGATCTGATGAGGCATTATGTTATGCTTCCGACAGTGTTAGCTGCTGTTTCCGGTGTGATCGGAACGGCACTTGCATACAGCAATATAGGAGTTCCGGTTCAGATGGCAGACTGCTATAATTATTATTCCATGCCGGATCTTAACGTGATCGTTATGCCATATCTGTTAGTCTATGGTGTGATTGTACCTCCGGTGATATGTCTGATCGTTACCAGATTAGTTATCCGGAAACGTCTGGCAAGACCGGTGCTTACCCTGTTAAAGAATGAACAGAAGGTAAATGCAGGGAAAGATGTGAAGTTAAAACATATGAAATTCATGCGGTTATTTAAGATCCGACAGATCATTCGTGAGCGGCGGACGGCATTTACGGTTGTGTTTGGTATGTTTGTCAGCCTCCTGCTTGCAGTCATGGCATTGGAGATCTATGTATATTGTAATGGGGTAAATAAAGAGTATGTTGAGGATACGAAGTATGAATATATGTATACCTATAAGTATCCGAGTGAGGAACCACCAAAGGGTGGATACAAAGCATACGCAAAGACATTAAAGAAGGAGATCTATGGATATACCTTTGATGTCGCAGTTATGGGAATTACGGAAGATAATCCGTTCTTTGATGTTACCTTTGCGGATACAGCCAATCAGGTAACGATCAGTTCTTCCATCGCATATAAGTATCATTTAAGGGTTGGGGACACCTTTACCTTAGAAGATACCGAGGCAGATCAGTTATATGCCTTTGAAGTGCATGAGATCACACAGTATGCGCCGAACTTTACCGTGTTTATGCCATATGACAAGGCAGTGGATCTGTTTGGGGAACCGGATGATTTCTACAATGTAGTATTTGCGGATCATGATCTCGGTGTGGAGAGTGGCAGACTGTATTCTACTACCACAAAAGAAGATGTGAAGAAGGCAGCAGGTATTTTCGCTGATCAGATGCAGGGAATGATCTTTATGATCGGAGGAGTATCCGTTGTAATCTTTGCCATTGTATTATATCTGATGATGAAGGTGATGATCGACCGGTCATCCTTTAGTATTGCACTGATCAAGATCTTTGGATTCCGTAACAAGGAAGTGCGGAAAATGTATTTAGACGGGAATTTCTATGTTGTAGCACTTGGCGCTTTGATCTCGCTTCCGCTTGCGAAGCTGCTTATGGATGCGATGTATGAACCGGCATTTGTGCCAAATGTTGCCTGTGGTGTGGATAAGTCTTTCCCAATCTGGATGTATGTTGCGGTATTAGTAGGAATTCTGGTATTGTATTTCATTATTAATTACTATTGCAAAGCAAAGGTGGTATCAGAATGTAGAGAACTGGAAAAAGGCAGGAAAGCTCGGAGTAGATGGTATGAA
>USBM01000134.1 GCA_900552885.1 uncultured Clostridium sp.
GGCTGGGAACAGCTTGCAACGCAAGGTGTCCCCAGATGGCAAGTCCACAAAAGGGTAGCTGGCGGCAGCCAGCGCAGCAAAGTAGATTGCGATAGTTGTACGCATTATTTCCACAACAATGCTGATTTTCTGTATTTTTCTAGCATTACCTATTGTCCTCCTTTTTTTACAGATATATCACATCATATAATTATCACTTCTGGTTATTTACTGCATTCCATAATTATCTTCTCACACCTGGCATATCCAAGCTGTGAACTGTTCAGGCACAACGTATAATTACTGGCTTTTCCCCATTTCTGTTCCGTATAAAAATTATAATTTTTCATATTTATTGTATTAATTCTTTCCACAATCTCAGAATCAAAGCAATTGTCCAATCTCATAATCAATATCCCTTTCTTTCAATTCACATCACATATATATCCTCCTATCCCCACACTACACTTCGTGTCAACCATTCATACAGATTATATCCATCCCAGATGAGATCAAAGTCCATTGTACTTCCTATCGGAACGATCCGGTCAACACCTCGTACACCTTGTAATAATGTCTCTTTCAATCCGGTAATATCTCCATAATAAGATGTCGTCTGACATGCCGTATCAGAACAAAGTGGTAGCAACTCGTTCCAAGTCGTACAATCATATTCAAAGAAAAATCCGCTGTTTCCTTTCAGGTTCATCCAATCTACCGTTGGTTCCACGATCTGTACCCGAGTAATATAATTGTCTACTGTTGGAATTATATGATACTCTTTTCCCAGCGTACTTAGCAAGTATTGATTCGCAAGTTTATCTACCACCTGCTTATCCTGCAATGAATATTCTTTCTCTAATATCTCATATAACTGTGCCCAGAATATCTTCTTCGCTTCTTCTCTCCGGCTACCCGTCCATATCACCATTCTTGGAGAGGTGCAGGCATTCTGATCCGTCAGATAGGTATCATTATAGAATTGTCTTGCAATCTGCTTCCAATCCTGATCTGCATTCAGGTAATCATCTGCATTTATTATAGCCACTGAGTACCGATCCGCGAAAGCAATCTCAACTGCTCTCGGCGGTAACGAACACTTCTGAATCTCTGCAATGGTACGATCTCCACCCCATGTTACACGCGCATCTGCATACTTCGATAATTCCTGTGTAATCTCTTTCTGATGACCGTATCGGATCAGGCAGATCCGCTTTAAGATATCTTCATACCCCTGTTCGAATACTTTCTGCAATGCATTGTTCAATACCGGAATCTGCTCAAATTCTTTCGATGGAATTCTGACTACATTTGCATTCCCCATTAATAAGCCGGTCACCAAAGAATACGCATAATTGACCGCCACATTGGATGGTGCAATATGAAATACCATTCCTCTGCCGATATGCGTTACATCATCTTCCCTTACAAATTGTTTCTTAAGTGTCATTATATTGGCTTTCCGGATCCAAAAAGCGAAAGTCACAACATCCGGATATTGCTTCGCCCGCTTATCCTTTAATAACACCTTAGACCAGGCATCTAAGAATTCCACGACTCTGTCATCAAATGGAATCCATGGTACTTCCAACGGCATATTTGCCAGAGTTTCCGGATCTCCTACTCTATATTCTATTCCCTGTAATTTATCTGCGGCTAAAATCTGTTGCATAGGTATCGCTGCACCCCCGAATCTCTGCATTTTTCAAACGCCCTGTTATTCTGAAATATTTTCCTAATCTGCCACAAGGACAATCATCTTCCCCAAGAATTATTCCTTTGTCTTCTGTTAACAGGCAATGTCCCGGATACGATTCCGGAATTGCAGATACTACCTCTACAATTCCCTCTTCTCCGATATCTGCAACTGACAGATCCATTGCACGTCTTATAATCACATCTGAATACACGCTGGCATGCAAATGTCCGCATTCGCATTCCATATAGATACATCCGGTCTGTTCCACCATTCCATAATAATCATGCACTTGTGTAATTCCACATACTTCTTTGAGACATCTCTTAAATTCTTCCGGGCTGACCGCCTCACTTTGCAGCTTTTTCCAGCCCCCGCCGTGGATCAATATTGCATTGGTCAGATCAAAGGTGATTCCCTGCTCTCTCAGTTCTACCAATTTCTTATAGAAATGCTGCCAGATCATGAAGGTAAATCCAAATAGCAAGATCTTCTTACCTTTCTGTTTCTCTAAGAAAGCCGTAATCTCCTCTACCGCAAGTTCCATACCATCCTGCAATGCATAAGTACGATTCGCGCCAAAGATTGAGAATCCCAATATACCAGCTCCTCTTGCAGAAAACATGGCACGGTTCTTTACCACCGATGGACAGTCAATAATGAGCATCGGCATACGGCTGTGTCCGGTAAACTCTGACACGATCTTAACCATTGTCTTTTGCTGATTGCTTGCCGTCTGTTTATCACAATAGATCTTAGAAACTGCCTGTCCGGTTGTGCCGGAAGAAGTCATTGTCTTATGAATCTCTTCCTTAGGAACTGACCTCAATTCTAGTTCCTTAAACAATCGTACCGGAAGATATGGAAGATCATAGTATGTCTTCTCTCCCTGCTCTAATGCCGTAAGATCATCTTCTCCAAATCCGACTCCCTGCATCATACGACAGTACAATTCGCATCCATCCATATGTTTTCTCGTCAGTGTAGCAAGACGCTTTGTCAACATCTGTTCTTTCTCTTCTCTATTCAATTGAAAGGGTTCGATCTGTAGATATTCTTCGTATTCCATCTCTTGCGCTCCAATTAGTAATATTGTTCTAATTCGCTATATTGCACCTTGCCGGATTCATTTTTCGGGATTTCTTTTAATACGTTCACATGAAATGCTGCTATGTTGAGTTTCGTCTTGTCCGCAACATAATGTCTGACAGAATCTACTAACGACTCATCTGTCAGGAATACGCATACATGATCATCTCTTCCCGCTGTTACACAATCTACATTGCCAAATTCGTTCTTTACCATCATATCAATCTCATCCAGATTCACCCGGTTACCGTAGACTTTAAGGAAACGCTTCTTTCTTCCTACAATATAATAGTATCCGTCCGCATCCCTCTTTGCCATATCTCCCGTCTCTAGCCTTCCATGTCTCTCATCACCAAGCGAAAGATCCGCAATATGTTCTGCATAACCTAAGGTAACATTGGGTCCCTCATACACTAATTCTCCAACCTTCCCGGCTTCTTCGATAACCTGTCCGTTCACGTCAATTAAAGAAAATATTCCATCCGGAATCGCAATTCCCATAGAACCATATTTCTCTAAAGACTTCTCTGCCGGAAGATATGACATCCGGGCAGTTGCCTCACACTGACCATACATAACAATGAACTTCTTTCCCGACTGCTTGGCATATTCTGCAAACTTCAGATGCAGTTCCGGTGATAATTTGCCACCTGCCTGTGTCATATAACGAAGACCCGGCAAATCCATACGGAAGAAACGCAGCTTGTCTAACATCTCATAGGTATACGGCACCCCGCCAAAGCTGGTCGCCTCTGCACTCTTCAAAAACTGCCAGAACTCCTTCTGCATCAGACCATAATCGGTCAGCAGTATTGTCGCTCCTACTAATAAATGACTATTGATAATAGATAATCCATATGTATAATTCATTGGCAATGTCGTGATCGGCCGTTCCGTCTCATCCAGTTCTAAGTATCTTGCAATCTGATCTGCATTTGCCGCAATGTTCTTATAACTTTGACGAACCAGTTTCGGACTTCCAGTGGAACCGGAAGTGGTGAGCAATAAACCAAGTTCTTCATACAACTTTGCCTTTTGCCCTACTGCACATTCATATAATGCATATCCATATGCTTCAAAGACCTTCTTTGCAGCAGAAGACTTCTCCATATAATTATTGTCAGCCGGACACCATACAAAAGAAGGATGATATTCGTCTAACAACGCCTTCAACAATTCTTCGTCCATATGTGATGACAATAGTAAAGGAACAATATCATGTTGCAGACATGCTGTATAACCCAACACAGAGCCGATCGTATTACTACACAACGAAAAGACCAGACACCGTTGCCCGATCTTCTCTGCAATATCCTCTCCCATTGCTTTCAATTGTTCGTAAGTGATACACTCCTCCGTATCATCCTGTAACGCTATATGTTCCTTATACTTTGTAAAATCCCATACCATACATCATCCCTCAATTCTTATGTGTATATCCTGCTTTTCAATTACTGTAATAAACCACCATCTACCCGCAAGATCTGTCCGGTTATGAAACTTGCCATGTCTGATGCTAAGAACAGAACGGAATCAGCGATCTCTGTCACATCTCCCTTTCGCTTCATCACATTCATACTAAGTGCAATTGCCTCATCCTCTTCACTCATGGAATTACCCATGTCTGTAGAAGTAAGTCCGGGAGCTACTGCATTTACCCGGATACCAAAAGCTCCAAGCTCAATCGCAAGACGTTTCACTGCACCATTAATGGCTCCTTTACTTGCACAATATTCTATATTGGAACCGCCGTCAAAGGCGGCTGAAGAAGACACGAATACGACACTTCCGCTTTTCTGTCTCATCATCAATTTGGCAATTCCTTGCGTCAACAACAATGCAGAAAACAGATTTACCTGAAATGCCTGATGTATTGTCTCCATCTTTGTCATAGTTAGAATATTAAGAGGATTCGCAATTCCAATATTACTGACAAGAATATCAATCGGAAGTTTCAGTTTACGGATCTCTTTCACAGCATTCTGCACTTCTTCCTCACTCGAAAAGTCTGCATACACCGTATGAATCTTAATATCATTTTTCTTCTCCAATTCGTCACAATATTGGGAAAATGTTTCACTTTCTTTTCGAACAACCGCAATCACATTGGAACCATTTTCTGCAAAACGTGTCAAGATTGCCTTGCCTATTCCCCGATTGCATCCTGTTACTACTGCTGTCTTACTCTCTAATAACATATTGTCTCCTATTTATCTGCATATGCATACATAATCAAATCCCTACACCATTCATGTTGATGAATCCTATAATATATATGGTACTGCAAATCCAATATTCGTATCAACATCGGAATTCTCCATACATCACTGATTGTATGATATGCACATATTGCTAAATGTGGCTTCTGTTCTCTAATCGTATGTAGCGCACCATCTAACGCATCCATCTCAGCACCTTCAATGTCTAACTTAATAAACGTAGCATCTCTTGCTATGTTATCAATAGATGTAACCTCTACCTTATTGCCCGATTCATCCGATACTATCTTAGAGGACATTGTACCAACTGAATCAAAGTTCAAAACTGTTTCTTCACTATGCAACCCTTTATTAATGCAAATAACTTTATTGTCTGATTCCGTGTTCCTTACCAATTTGTTATAATTGGTCTCATCTGGTTCAAACGCATAATATCTAGAATAATCCAACCCCTCCGCTATAAAATCCTGATATGTATCTCCATCATACGCTCCACCATCTACAAATACCATAGGAGAGACCTCTGGAAATAACGAATTAAAATATTCTATTCCTGCCTTATCCACCGCACCATTATAGTTAAGCCATTTCCTGCTCTCACCGCTCAACTTGGCCGCTAAGAAATTGAACATGGACTGTCTTGACAAATCATCTTCCAAACAAGAATATACCATTTCAAGTTCTTTTGCATGAGATTTCACATAATCCATTGTTAAAAATACCTCTCCCGATGGATAATTATCTCCTAGATATATTACATCCACTACTTGGTTGTCCATTCGGAATATACTACATTTCATCTGAACAACTTGTGGACTAGCAACACAAACTAACACAACGAATCTGCCATATATTTTCTTAATATCCTCAAACGTTTTCTCTTGCGTATTGCTTTTCACTTCATCACTAACAAACTGATCAGTTATAAGTATTTCCTGTTCACCCAACCATTTTTTAGTTTCTTTTGCTAATAACCCATTACCAAATTGTATAATAGGTAACCCTTCCTTAATATACTGTTTAAGACAAGCAATCTTATGTTGCCGTACCTTACCGATTTCCAATAATTCTTCTATCATATTGTCTCCTATACCGGTTCTCCATAACTTGTCTGCATTGGTTCTACAATCATCTCTTCAAAGAATATATCTCTATCTAAAAATGGTGACTGATCTTCAATTGGCCGGAAACCAAAATCTCTCT
>USBM01000135.1 GCA_900552885.1 uncultured Clostridium sp.
AAAAAAAAAAAACAAAAAAAAAAAAAATTAAAATTTATAAAAATATAATAAATGGGATAAGCAGAAAAAAAGATCGCATCGGATCATATAGATTACCAATGCGATCGTACAGGGTTGTCTCCTGTCTGATATATTCAGTTACTTATCATTACATCTGTTCCGGACACTGGATACCTAACAGATCTAATGCATCCTTTAAGGTATGCTTGGTCATATCTACCAACTTTGCTCTGGCATTACGAAGAGATGCATCCTCAACATTAACCCGGTCTGCATTGTAGAAACGGGAGAAGGACTGTGCAACATCCATTGCAAAACGTGCAACAACACAAGGCTCATACTTCTCAGCCGCATCTTTGACAACCTGTGGAAAACGGTTGATCTCTTTCAACAGGGCAATGGCTTCTTCATCTAATAATAAGCTATAATCAATCGCAGCATCTGCATCATAGTCAATGCCACGTAATATGCTGGCACAACGGCAGTAAGTATACTGTACATAAGGGCCTGTCTCACCATCAAAGTTCAATACTTTATCCCATTTGAAAGATACATCTTTGATTCTCTGGTTATACAGATCATGGAAGAGAATTGCTCCGACACCTACAATCTTGGCAACATCATCCTTATTCTCTAAGTCTGGGTTCTTCTCTGCAATAACACCTTTTACTTTGTCAATTGCTTCTAACAGAATATCCTCGGCGTAAATGATATTGCCACTTCTGGTAGAGAGCTTAGCACCTTCTAAGCTTACTAATCCATAAGGAATGTGAACTAAAGAATCCTTTGCCCAATCATTACCTAATAATTCGACCACTTTGAATACCTGAGCAAAATGAAGTTTCTGTTCCTGTCCGGTTACATACAGACATTTATCAAAGTTCCAACGCTGCTTCCGGTAGAAGATAGCTGCCAGATCACGGGTTGCATAGATGGAACTTCCATCTTTCTTCATGATCAGACATGGCGGCATATCATATTCTTCCAAGTTGACGATCTGCGCACCCTGGCTTTCCTCTAATAAGTTTGCATCCTGTAGGCGTTTCACTACATCTGCCGTCTTGTCACGGTAGAAACTTTCTCCAAGATAATGATCAAATTCCATACCGAGAAGGGCATATGTTCCTTTATACTCCTTCAAACTGATATCGACAAACCATTTCCATATATCCAGGGCTTCTTCATCGCCATGCTCCATCTTTGTAAACCATGCTCTTGCCTGATCATTCAGACTGTCGTCTTTGTCCGCTTCTTCATGGAACTTTACATACAGACGCATCAATTCGGCAACGCCGTCTTTCTCAACGGCTTCTTTGCTTCCCCATGCCTTATAAGCTACGATCAGCTTACCAAACTGGGTACCCCAATCACCCAAATGATTGATACGTTCTACGTTATAGCCTAACTTGCTGTAGATCTTGTACAAAGAATTACCAATGATCGTAGTACGAAGATGTCCAACATGGAAATTTTTAGCTACATTTGGAGAAGAGTAGTCAATACAAATGGTTTTACCCTCACCCATTGTAGAAGAACCAAAGTTATCCACATCTGCGGTCTCAATCATGGTCTTTACAAACAGGTCTTTCTTGATAAAGAAGTTAAGGTAAGCGCCTTTCACCTCTAACTTATCCAAGATGTCTACATCACCGATCTTTTCTGCAATCTCTGCGGCAATCATTGGTGGTGCTTTGCGTAATGTCTTTGCTAACTGGAAACATGGAAAAGCGTAATCGCCCATGTCTGCTTTTGGAGGAATCTCCAAAATATCAGATACCATTGCTTTGTCTAAATTAGATGCGGTTGAAATTAAGTCAATAATCTGATCTCTCATTATATCTGTACCTTTCTTATATATTATTAAATAATTAGCTGTATAAAATTAAATATAGGCGACGATTCAGAAAATCATTCGCAAAAAAGAATGTGGATGCTTGCAATATGTCAGCTATTTTTTAATAGGGAAAGAGAATCTCACATTCGTTCCGGAGATTAAATCTCCTTCAATCTGTAACTTACCATCTAACTGGTAAATGGTCTCATGCAATTTGTGAAGACCGGAGTACCAGGCGGAACGTTCGAGATAATCTTCCGGAATTCCGACACCATTATCATTCACATATACATCGATCAAACGGCTGCTGATAAAAATCTTAGCCGTTACGCGGTTCGCATTGGAATGTTTGAATACATTATCTAATATCTCCCGAAGCATCCGGATTAAACGGATGGAGATAAATGGTGGCAGATTCAATTCATGTTCTGTACAGTCACAGGATGAATCAATCATGCATTCAGGGTGTTCTCTCTTATAATCATCAAACAGCTTATTGATCTGATCCCAGATTGGCTGTTTGGTATCTATGTTATAATTCAATCGGTCTAATATATGGTCTAAGGAAGTAATGACATCTTCCTGGGAATGATGAACTTCCTCAAGTGTTATCTTGGCTCTTCCAATATCAGAGTGAAGCAGCCATTTCAACACATCTAACTTATTCAGACAGGAGGTTAGTTCCTGTCTGACATTCTGATCTAATGTGTTAGCATATTGATAATGTTCATAATCCTCTAACTGCAACATAGTGTAGTTATGGGATGTCTTCGTCTCCGCGTCTTCGGTCTCGATAAATTCAATGCCGGAATCTGTATCTTCCTCTGTCAACGAGTCGTTATGATTGCTGCCGACTAATACAGTGTGAATGCATTTGCTCGCCTGGGACAGCATCTCTACCTGTTCCTTGTAGAATTGGATATCCTGTTCTAACTCTGATATGCGCTTTTGCAGGCGTTCCCTGGCATCTTCCAGGTCCTTGATCTGCAGAGCAATCTGTTTGCCCTTTGTTACAGTATTGCCGTTATCATTGGCAATCGGTGAGAACACATTACGTCTGGTATCAATATGATATGTGTACAGATCTCTCGTCTTTTCTAACGTCTCAATCTGTACCTCTAATTCAAACAATTCTGTCTTCAGGTTCTGTACAAGTTCTAAATTGCTGACGTAAGTCTTATTGAAGTATTCCAATGTCTTGGAGTTTGCTTCCTCTATGATATTAAATGGATTCCTTTCATCATTGGTCATGTAATATCTCCACACATTCTTTTAGAAATAATAGTCGTCATCCCGTTTGCGTCTTCTGCGATAGGTTCTTCTTCTACGGTTACGCTTGATCTTACGAACCAAAGCAGCGAACAGCAGATAAAGCAGTAATACAGCTAACAATGCTCCGATTACGATGGCAATCCGCAGAGCAATCTTACCAATTGTCTTCCAGATAGAAGAAGATTGTTTGGATTTGTCATCCTGTGACATCTGGGTAGATAGAAGAGGAGTGGTACTGGTGATTGGTGTGGAACCGATCTGTTCTCCATTATAAGTAAATGTAATCTCACCTAATACATCGTCCTGTGCCTTATCGTAAAATGTTACATTTCTCTCAATCTGTGTTGTATCAACAGACTTATTGAGGAGAAGTGCATAATCGGTATCAACAGATAAGTCGATCATATCATGATCTAAACTTGTGTAATAGTTATTCAAAATGGCATTATCCGTAGAGGTACCGCTTTCTTCGGATTCAAATGAAAAATCGGCTAATGGACGATAATAAGTGTAGTTATTGAAACAATAATTGTATAATGCTTTGGAGTCGGAATAAGCATACTTAGCACCGTCACAATCCATGATCACACAGATAAGCTCTAAGCCGTCTTTTTTTGCAAAGGTCATAAGGGTGTTGTTTGCCTTCATGGTATATCCGGTCTTACCACCTTCACAATATTCATAGTAATAAGGTTCTGCCGGATTGATCATCTTATTACCATTCCATAATGGTCTGGTCTCTTCTGTTAAATTGGTTGCAGGAACGGTATAATTAAGAGTACCTGCAATCTCACGGAAAGTCTCATTCTTCAAGGCTTCTTTCGTGATCAAAGCCATATCATAGGCGGTTGTATAATGATCTTCATCATGGAGACCGTTTGGAGTGACAAAATGTGTATTCTTACAGCCGATCTCAGCAGCACGTTCGTTCATCAATTTGGCAAAGGATTCAATGTCACCTGCTACATATTCTGCAAGGGCATAAGCACATTCATTTGCAGACTTAACCATAGTAGCATATACGAGATCCTTAACAGTGACTTGTTCTCCAACATCCAATCCGATCAATGTACTGTCACGTTCTACACCCCAGATGGCGTTCTCGGACATTGTAACGGTTGCGTTGAAATCTACATTATGTTCTAAAGCAATTAATACGGTCAGAATTTTGGTAATACTGGCAGGATACTTCTTCTCCTGCGAATTCTTTTCATAAAGAACCTGTCCGGATGCGGCATCCATAACAATGGCAGCATTGGCAACCAGATCAGGTGCTCTTGTAGGATCATCCGGGTATTCCGTTGTTTCCGGATGTTCCGTGGACACTTCCTCTGTAATCCCCGTTGCAGAAACCGGCAAACATATTGTCAGTGACAGCAACAATGCCAAGAAAATGGCAAGCTTTTTCTTCATTCTGTTCCTACTCCTTTATATCGATAAACATAATTATAACTATTTTATTATATCTGAAACAAGGTGTCAACCTTTTCACTCGTTCACCCTTGCACAGCGTGAGTGAAGACGGACGGACTTTGTGCAAGGGTGACAGGAAAGAAATATAGGTTGCGAAAAAGTGAAATCATAAATATAATAAGAGATAATAGATTTATTACAGACAATCTAATAAAGGGGTGAGTGTATGACAGATTTGGAAAAGCGAATTATGGACAGGCGGCCTATGTTCTGTAAGAAATGCGGGGGAAAGTTATTCTATCAGGCAGGTGGAAGCTACAAATGCGAAGATTGTGGAGCAGAGGAATATGATGACTTTGGTAAGATCAAGATGTATCTTGAGGCACATGGACCATCTCCGGCAACATTTATATCAGAGGATACCGGGGTTCCACTAGAGATCATCAATCTGTTTTTGAAGAATGGAAGATTAGAGATCCCGGAGGGAAGTAAGTTCTACATTAAATGTGAACGGTGCGGATGTGCGCTCCGGTTTGGAAGATATTGCCCAAGTTGTACGAAAGAGCTGGTAGGGCAGTTGCACGGAGCCATGTTTGAGCAGATGGGTGAGAAACCTAAGGGGGATGTAGAGAAGAAGAAAGAGAAGATGCATTTTCTAGATAATGCAGGAAAGAAAGGCAGAAAGTGAGGATAGACCATGCGGTTAAGAAATGTACCGGGTTCAAGAGATATGATTGCAGAGAGCCCATTTACAATAAAGGATGAGACAGAGTGGAAAGGAAGATGGAACGAGGTATTTGATAATGATCATCCAATCCACATTGAGATCGGTATGGGTAAGGGACAATTCATTATGACTTTGGCGAAGGAACACCCGGAGATTAACTATGTGGGAATTGAGAAATATTCATCCGTATTAGTGAGAGCATTGGAAAAGCAGCAGGAGATGGAACTGCCAAACATCAAGTTCATTCGTATGGAAGCAGAGAACATTGCGGAAGTATTTGCACCGGACGAAGTGGCAAGAATTTACCTGAATTTCTCTGATCCATGGCCAAAGGATCGGCATGCCAAGCGGCGTCTTACGTCGGTACAATTCTTGCAAAGATATGAGAATATCCTACAAAAGGATGGACATTTGATCTTTAAGACCGATAACCGGGATCTGTTTGATTTTTCTTTGGAGCAGGTGGAAGAAGCAGAGCATTGGATCTTATTGAATCATACCTTTGATCTGCATCATTCCGAGTATGTGGAGGGAAATGTGATGACAGAGTATGAGCAGCGTTTTGTGGAGAAAGGAAATGCAATCTGCCGGATGGAGATTATGCAGAAAGCACCGGAATAGACATCAAAGCATAAGATAATAGTAAAGAGTAGAAAGCAGTCAGATATGAAAAAAGTGAATTGTACGCTTACAGGCAAGTTATACGAGGTGAAGCGGCAGTATCCGGTATTTGGTGAATTTTCAAAGCGAATGCATCAAGTGAAGAAAGAGCTTAACAAAGAGAATCCCTGCAAGCCACATTGTTAGTGTGGTTGCAGGGATTTTACAATAAGAAGATGTATGAACAAGGTCAGAAATTAAAATTCTGCGCATGTCAACAACATGCAAACAGCATGCCGGCAACATG
>USBM01000136.1 GCA_900552885.1 uncultured Clostridium sp.
CCCATATGGCATCCGCTATCTACGAATCACCAATTGATATCCGCATCGTAAGAACCAATTACTTACCAGCGATCTGATTCATCTGAGCCTCTACCAACTTCTTAGTCATCTGTCCACCAACAGAACCATTCTCTCTTGAAGTTAAATCTCCGTTGTAACCGTTCTTTAAAGAAACGCCTACTTCTGAAGCACACTCCATTTTGAATCTGTTCATTACATCTGACTTCTTGATAGAATTATTACTTGACATAATAGTTACATACAAATCTATAATATTTAAGACATCTTGATGTCTTGAGTATAGTATTTGCAGGGAACCATGTTTTATTAAGGTAATAATTGTAAAATATTATTTTTGTTTTAATTGTCTACGAAGAATGCCTGCACAACCGAATGCCGCAATCATAAATCCAAACAACAATACAATTGGTGTTGCATCTCCTGTCTTTGCTGTACCGGAACTTCTCAGAGAACCAATTGACGATGTGTTAGAAGCCTGTGGTTTCTTATCATTATCTTTGATGTTCTTCTTTCCATTCTTCTTTGCCTGATCCGCCTTCTGTTCCGTTGTCACCGTTACACTTGTTTTATTATTTGAAACACCCGGCTTATTCGTTGCATTGTTATCAACTTTCTGTGTTGTCTGTTGTGTCGTCACCTCTGTCGTAGGTTCTACCCCCGTACCATACAATATTGCATATGTAGAAAATTGATTGGTAACGATCGTGTATGTATTCACATTATTATCCTGATCAGACAAAGATGCTCCGATGAAATTCTCACCATCATTATGAATCCGAATCACTTCCAGATCCGGTTTACCTGCCAGTTCTCCTAACGGAATCGTAATCGAAATATTAGCACCATTGGCCAGATCTGTAACCTTCTTCTTCTGCGTTGTTCCGTCTGTTTCAGTCACAATCTTATACAAAGTCATATCTAAATATGCACCAACAATCTTATTCTTGTCTGCCACAGCATACATGGCAGATATCTCACCTGCTGACACATTCGATACTGTCATCAGCGTTGCACACAACTGGAATTCTACTGTTCCACCTGCATCAATCAATGCTTTATCATCCTCAGTAAAGTTGATCAGATCATCTGCAAAGATAGAATCCATATTATCTGCTGAGATATTCGGTGTGTCCGGTGTTGTAACATAGATACTGGTATTCTTACCGGATAAGATAAGATCTATGTACTGCGTCGGATATTCAATCATGCCATCCTGAATTGATACGCGAATACTCTTAGAATATACTCCATCCGTAGCAACTACATTATAATTACCGTCTGCCACATGTTCAAACACAAATTCAGAACCTGCTTCAATCTCTTTCGCCATGATACAACTATATCCGGAATAAAGACCTACCGTAATGTTTCCTTCTTTCTCGGTTGTATAACGCGCCGTACCTACAACTGATACCCCATCTCTCGGATCAGACGCTAACGTTTGAAAATGTCCCTCATACTCTAGCACCTCTCCTGCTTCAGAAACAGCAGTTATCTTGTAGACATAATTGGTTGCACTTGTCAATTCACTCAATACTGCCGACAAAGACACATTTCCTTTTGCATCCTGATTCATAACGGCATCTGTCTCCGTATATGCATCATCCGCTAATTTTCGGTATGCAATGGTTGCAGAAGAGATATCAAATGTACCCTTATATATAGACGCACCTACTGTCGCTGCCGAATTAGTAATATTGGTGATTGCTTTAATCTTCATGCTCATCGGTGTAAATGCAGCCTCATCTGCTACATTGCCTGCCAGATCCGCTGCCTGGATTGAATAATTACCAGTCTCGGTAATTTCAAAACTTCCTGCATAACCCTCTTCCGTTTCTTCCACTGATGCCGTAATGTTTTGGCTTCCGTGTAAGATCTTAACAGAGTCTTTATCTACACCGCTTCCTTTATCTGTCACTGCAAACTTGACGATTATATTCGATCCGCTGCCCTTTTCTGTTTCGAAGGAAATATCCGGTGCAGTCGTATCTACTTTCACATTCGTAATATGACTATCTGCATCTGCACAGGTAACACCGGAAGCACTCTCACTCCATACCTGAATATGGAAATATCCATCGTCTTCCACTACAACATTCTCATCTTCCTTTGCAATTGGTGTCCGGTTATAAGAAGATTCTCCATCTTTCCAGATAGAATACTCACTTTCAACCGGTGTGCCATCGGTTGTATTCAACACCGTATGTAACACTGCTGTTGGCTTTGTAATATACCAGCCGTTCTCACCATCTGCCTCTTCCGGCTCAAAAGAAACCGTCGGGCATTCCGGAACCTCTGTTGAGATCATTGTAATATTCTTCGTCCAGGAAGTAATATTACCGGCCTTGTCTGAAACTTCTATTGAATACTGTCCCTTCTTTGTTGCCTGAAAACTAGCCTTATAGACTCCATCCGTCGGGCTTCCAAGATCACAATCTATCGTATTGCCATCGGCATCTGTTACACGTGCATAATAGATTCCGCTCAGAGCATCCGATGTTGTAAAGGAAATGGTTGTCTCCTTACTCCAAACATGCTCATCATAATCCACTACCAATTCCGGTGCAACATCATCTAACTTAAAGGTTACCGGATTCGTATCAACTTCATTACCTGCATTATCTCTTACTGTTGCATACACCGTATACGGATCATCCGTATTGGCAGCAATCATATCTTTGGTAAATATCTTGGATGTAACTTTCTTAGAAACATCACCTACCGATTCTTCTTCATTCGACCCGTTAATGTGCCAGGTAATACTGTTAATACCGGATACCGAGTCCGTAACAACCAGTCGTCCCTGACAATGATTGTAATAAGCCATATCCTTGTCAGACTTTCCAGACTGATCAATGACCAATACATTCTTATCAGCTCCAGAGTAGATCGTTAACGGCTCCATACTTGGTCCTACAGTCTCAACACTCCATTCGTAAGAATCGTTGGAATCTTTGGTTGGTTTCAATACAATCGTATCACTTATATTACCTGCCCGGTCAACTGCACGACACCGAATAACACCTGCTTTAGAGTCTGCATCTTTAATGGAATCTTTCAGTACTTTAATCGTTGCAATTCCGGTTGTTGTATTGAATTTGGTCGTTCTTGTCCCTACTTCTTCTCCAAATAATCCATATTGTAATTCATTCAGACCTGAAGTATCACTTTCGTATTGAACCTGAATCGTGACTGTAGCATTCACATATGTACCAAAATCAAACGCTCCACCTTTTCCAGGGAAATATAAAGCTTTTCCATCCGGCAAGATAGGCACCTGTCCACTCTCATATTCCAATTCTTCTACCTTATATCCGACATACTGTGGCTTTGTAATATCATATTTGATACTTAGATCGCCGATTGACGTAATGGCACCTGTCTTACTGTTCTTCAACTGAATCTTAAGATCCGGATTATCACTATACGCTTCCTTCAGGGCACCGCCCGGTTCAAAATTAACACCATCTGCAGAAATATAAACGGAATCATACCCGGAACCGGCAATCGTAACCACTTTACCATTCTCACCGGTATACCATCCATCTTCTCCCTGCTGTGCCTGGATTGTATAATTCTTACCTAATACCGGCTTATCCTGAATAACATCAAATGTTGCCTTTGCCCCTTCTCTATAATCAATCTTATAATTGGCATCGTCACTTGTACGGGCAGTAATCTCGTAAGAGCCCGTTTCTGTCAGATCATCCGGACGATTCGTAGTAAAGGTGACAGTTCCTAATGTAGCGATCGTATCTCCCGGACACAATCCCATCGTCCCCTGACTATTCACATCCTCATCCAAAGTTACCGTAAAGTTATTCGTCGGAGTCTCTTCTCCTGTCCGAACTGAAAGAACTGATGTTGCTGTCTTCACAAATACTAAACGCTTCTCTATAGAACAACCCGTAATCTCCTTAGAGTTCAATATATAATTATTAGGATCTTCTCCATTTGAAAAACGAATATCGGCATCTGCGATCGTAATCGACTTTGCTGTTGCAACATTGGCGTCATTATATTGCGGGGTAGCCGTAAAATATACCTTTGCAGCAGTCACCTTACCGTTCACATCTACTGTATCTAACGGTGAGGTAACCTGAGAAGCATCTGTTGACTTATCATATGTCTTCTTTTTCTGTTTTTCAGGAATCGTAATATATAACTGCTTTGGTTCCACCGAAACTTTATAAGTAAATGTCTGTGAATTACTATTCGGATCCGTATTATTCGTATCTGTTACCGTAAATTTCAATTCAATTGCACCACTTGTCACTTTTGTTGGTCCATCAGACGGAACAGAAATTGTAAGTTTTCCGTTCGTACCGTCTGTCTTACTTACCGTAACGCCAACTGCCTGCAAAGCATTCAAACTTGTCTCATCAATTGTATAGGTAAAATTACCATCCTGCTGTCTGTCCGCATCATACTTGTATTGTGCCTTTAATTCAACAGCGTCTGCTGCTGTCTTATATTGAAATGCTACTGATTGATCACTGGTATCTCCTCCCACCAGCTCAAATCCTACGTACTTATACACCGGATACAATACTACATGTGGATCTGTCTCGGTTCCTGTACTATATAGCTTCAACTGATATGGTTTGATGGACGCCCCATCCGGTATCCTGGCAGCCGTATCACTGCCAATCTGCCAGCAGTCGAATACAAATCCTGCTTTCTGTGCAATGGCAATATTCTTAACGGAATTCAGCTTTGCATCACTGCCATAGATCACTGTCTGCATATCATTCTGACCTGTAGTTGCTGATCCATATTCATACTTTGCAAATTCTATATAATATGTATTACCTGTCCATTCCAGATTAATGGTTCTCGTTGGAACATTCCCTGCTGATAAAGTGATCTGCAGATCATTGGTTCCCTCTACTTTCGTTACTGTTCCGCCACCGGTAACCGTTCCGCCTTTGATCGTGTAACCCGTTCTTGTCACATCCGTAAGGGTAAATGTTGCTGTTCCATCTTCAGCCACATCTACATAGTGTGGAGTATCCTTGCTTTCGCTGTTATAGCCATATGAGAATGTTTCCCCTTCATCCACTTCAGAAGAAACGGTAAATAAGTATTTCTTAAGTGTTGCCTTCATATACAGACGAACCACACCATCTGATGCCACTTTCATCTTCTTATTAGCTGCATCTTCAACCGGTTGTGTACAGGTAGCATCATAATATAATCCGCTTATCTCATAGCATCCATCTTTTGTATTATCTGAACTGGATGCCGTTGCATTCCATGTCCCCTGATTCGCTGCAATCACAGAACTCATATCATACGTGTATTGAGATGTTCCCCACTTATCATTCTTCACCTCATTCGATTGCACAGTACCGCGAGCAATCATCAACCGGTTTCCTGTCGTATTCGCATACGAAAACGCTACAACATATTGCACTTCATTATATTCTACCACATTCACCGGATCCGCAGCTTCCACATTCGCATCCTTCATATCAACAGTATCAGAAGTTTTATCGTTCACATCTACAGCAATGCTTTCATTCCCGACAGCATCCGTCACACTCTCTCCATCCGATGTGTTTCCAGAATCAGCTATCTCACTTGATCTATCTGTTTCGACTGTATTTTCCTCTTTGTCCTGCTCATCCTCTGTATTCTCTACCGTATTATCGGATGTATTACTGACATCCTCCCCCGGTTGGCTATTCTCTTCCGATGTATTCTCAACCTGCGTCGATCTCTCTTCATTCGATTTGCTTTCTTCTGTAACTACAAGATCTTCATTCTGCTTCTGCAATTCACTCTGTGTACTTACCGCCTTCTCATCATCAACAAGTGCCGTTGCAGATGAAGTCAGAAAATAAGACTGTGATACCAGCATAACCATAACCATAACCACCGCAACGATCCGCTTTCCCGCCCCGGTCGTCCAATTAAAGAAATAGCTAAATGCACTGATGATGGCCACCAATGCCAACACCGGATAAGTTAATACCTTATGCTTTTTTGCAATCCGTAATAATCTGTTGATCAATCTGTTCTTTGTATTCATCCCAATCACCTCTACATATAAAAACTGTCTATATTATTATATCGTTATCTTTTGTCATTTAATTAACAACACCA
>USBM01000137.1 GCA_900552885.1 uncultured Clostridium sp.
TGTAAAGCTGACATTTAACTTCTTTGTTGGTGAGAAGCTGTTTGTCGAAGTCAATAAGCGTTACTATCCAACCGAGCGTTTTCAGGCAATCGTAGAACATTATTTTGAAGAATATCGTGGTCAGATCTATGAAGCATTGTCTTCGGAGTCTGGCATCAGTGTAGAATAATAGTTAATTAAGAGGATGAAGTGCAGCTATCGTCTGTATTCATGCACAGGAAAGGAAAACCATGCCGAATATTAATCGAATTCGAGTCAACAATGTAAAATATAACTTTGGAACGCAAGGGTATGATGATTTTTCCATGCGTATGTATGGAAAGAATACACTGTACGATCTTGCCAACGGTGGAGGTAAGAGTGTGCTCATGCTCTTATTGTTACAGAACCTGATCCCGAATTGTACCTTAGATGAGAAGCAGCCGATCGAGAAGCTGTTCCGTAACGGTGGAGGGAATACGACGATTCATTCTTTAGTAGAGTGGAAGTTGGATGATAAGGATATCAAAGAGGGATTTCGTTATATGACAACCGGATTCTGTGCCAGAAAGGCAAAAGACAGCGATGCAGACCAGTTAGCAATCCCCGGAGCAGAGCAGAGTACGTCGGAATATGCCGGGGCGAAGGACAGTGCATCGATCGAGTACTTCAATTACTGTATTTTCTACCGGGATTATAACGATAATGATATCGTGAATCTTCCGTTGCAAAACAGCAAGGAACGGATTACTTATAGTGGACTTAAGAATTATCTGAAAGATCTGGCAAGACGGAACCTGAATCTTAAGGTGCATATTTTTGAACGCAAAGGGGAGTACCAGCGTTTTATCAGCCAGTATGGATTGTTTGAAAGCCAGTGGGAGATTATCCGGGGTATTAACAAGACAGAGGGACATGTGCGTACTTATTTTGAGACGCATTATAAGACGACTCGTAAAGTAATAGAGGATCTGCTGATCGAGGAGATCATTGAGAAGGCTTTTTTGGTTAAGACAGAGCAAAATGATGTCAATGAGGATATGGCAAAGACACTGCTTGACATTAAGGACAAGTTAGTAGAACTTTCCCGTAAGAAGAGTGAGATCGCCAATTATGACAAAGAGACAGAGTTGATGCATCTGTTAGAAGGCCGTGTATCATCTTTTCTTTCTTTATATGAAGCGAAAGATAAAGTGGCAGGAACGCTTGCGGATATCTATGTGACAGGGGAACATTTATTAGAACAGGGCGAGTCGGAGATTGCTGCAAGAGAAGAAAAGAAAGCGGCATATGATAAGCGGCAGTTATTTGAGAGAAAGCGGATTGAAGGATTGAAGATCATCCGGGATCAGTATGACTTGATGAAGGTGCAGGAGAATGGAGAGACTCTTTTGCGTTATGTGGAACAGGCAGAGCAGGAGTTGTCGGCAGCCAAGCAGGAGTTGGATCTCAAAGAAAGTATGAATGACTATCTGCGGTATCTGCAGGATAAGGCACAGATGGATGAGAATCAGGCGATGATCGATGCCTCGATGGATTCGAATACGGATCAGCTTGCGAAACTTCATCAGTATGCTTATACAAAGAAGCAGTTAGATGACCGGAAACTTGCAGATATCCGGAAACAGTTAGAACAGCGTAAGAAAGAGTTTGCAACATTGCAGGAGGAGGTAACCCGTCTTACGCATGTAGCGGAGGAAGGAAATGTTGCCTTGGCGGTTGCAAGAAGTCACAAGGAGCATTTTGAACAGGAATATCACAAGTATATGGAAGAGATTGCAGCGGTGCGAAAAGATATCTCAATTTTAGTGCTGAGCGATCTTGCAGACATGGAACGTACCTTGCGGGAAGAAGAGAAGGAACTTGATGAGAAGAAGGCTGCGTTAGATGCCGGTTATATGGAAGACCTTGCGGAAATCAATGCATTGGAAAAGCAGCAATATATGGAACAGGAAGCATTAGAGCATGCACGGGCGCAGTTAACGACAGCAGAAGAGAACCACAAAGAATATGTAGAGAATCAGGAACGTCTTAAGAAGATGACACAGGTATATGGGGTCAAAGGCATGGGTGATCTGTATGAGACGATCAAGGAACGCGCATTTCAGCAGAAAGTGGCAGTGGCTGAGCTTGGAAAGAAGATTGCAGCCGGCAACCGGCATTTAGAGCAGGTGCAGGAAGGACGTATTTTAGAAGAGACAGAAGCGGTTGCAAAGGTAAAGGATTATCTTGAAAGCCGTCACGGGGACTTTGCACTCTCCGGTGTGGACTATCTGTCTGCATTGCCAAAGGCAAACCGCGAAGAATTATTGCAATGCTTCCCGATGCTTCCATATGGTGTTGTAACAAAACAGTTTAGAGATGTAGAAGAGGATGAACGGATTGACACGTTAGAACTTGGTAATCAGGCAGTTATGATCTATGACCGGAAGATGCTGGAGACACCGCATTTGCCGGCAAAGATGGATGGTGTGAAACTGCTTGCCAAGAATCCGCAGACTTTTGTGGAAGAAGATGCACTTTCGATGGAAGCAACCCGTCTGCAGAAGCAGTTGGCAGAGCTTAAGGAAGAGATGGAACGTGCCCGGGAATTAGATGCAACGTATGAGGAGGATCTGGATTATACGGCAAAGCTTACCGATGCCGCATTCTTAAATGCTGAGCGGGATGTACAAAAACTGCGGGAACAGATATTAGAGCATGAGCGCACTTTAGAGACACTTAAAAAGAACAAAGAACAGGTTCAAGCGCATTGTGAACAGCAAAAAGCAGAGGCTGCAGCATGCGGGGAGACGCTTCACACCAATCAAAAAGAACAACTGAAACTCGCGGGAATCCGTGCGAAGAGTGATCTGGCAGAAGAGACAAAGACACAGTTGGATTTTTATGAGGCAGAGGTGAAGCGTTTATCGAATGACACTACGGATGCAGACAGCAGGCTGGAAAATGCTAAGTTCAAAGTATCAGAGTTAGAGGGACAGATCCGTCATATGGAGTCACAGATTGCGGAGGTGACAAGTGACTGGGAGACGCTCTATAAGGATTATTATACAGAGGATGATTTAACTGCAGTTAATATTTCGGAAGAACAATTGAAGGCAGAATTTCTGGCTGCAAAGGCAGTGGTAGAGCAGGCAACGATCGTGTTAGAAGATAAGAAGAAGCTGATTGCAGCACTTCGCGAGAGCATGGAACGGGGACTCAAGCTGATCCGCAGACGTGGCATTACGGTGGAGCAATTAGAAGCGTTAGCACAGAGCGGGGAACTTCATCCGGTAGAGGAAGATCTGCTTAACCGTATGAGCGCACAGTTATCACAGATATCGGTGCGTTGTGATCAGCTACGTGCGGATTATAAGAAGAAAGAACAGGAAAGCTCCCGTTTGGAAGGACGAATCGAGCAGGCGACGCAGGCATTGAAGGATCGTTTTGGAGAAGGTGCATTGTCGGATCTTGATTTCTTGTCGGGTGAGGGTACACCGTCCGTTACAAGAGAAGATGCGGTACAGGCAATTGCAGAAGGGGACCGGCTGCTTGCCTCATTACAGGAAGAGATTCGTGCATTTGATAAGGAATATAAGCAGTATGTGAAGAATCACAGTGTGATTATTGACCTTTACAAAGATGTGAAGCGTATTGTGGAAAGTGAAGAGTTAGAAGTGACAGGAGCGAACCTTTTGTCAGAGGATCAGAACCGGATCCGTGAGATCTTTGAGGAGAGTCTGCTTTCCTACGATAAGAGCAACAAAGCGCTTGCCCGTGCCAGACAGGAATTGCTTAACTATAAGACACAGACAGCGAATACGTTCTATACAATGGGTGCATATGAGCTGTCGGATTCCGTGAAAGAAGATATTGCGATACCGGAGACTTATGAGGATGCAAAGACACTGCTTACCAACATCCGGGAGATGATCTCCTATATTGCATTAGAGAAGGAACGGGTTGAGCAGGGAATCGAGGACATGGAGGCGATCAAGAATAATTTTGAGAATCAGTGTATTGAACGCTGCAGGGATGTCCGGACAGAACTTGACAAGCTGCCAAAGTTATCCCGTATTCAATTAGATGGCGAGATGATCCAGATGGTGAACCTGACCATTCCGTACGTGAAGGATGAATTTATCAAGCAGCGTATGTCTGATTATATTGATGAGGTAGTAAATGGTGCCGATCAGTTCAAGGATAACAATGACCGGATCAAATATATGAAGAACCGGCTATTGTTAAAGAAACTGTTTAGTGTTATGGTAACAGATATGAATGCAATCCGGCTGAAGCTTTATAAGAGGGAGCGTATGAAAGAACAGAGCCGTTATCTGCGATATGAGGAAGCGGTCGGAAGTACCGGGCAATCACAGGGTATCTATATTCAGTTCTTGGTATCGATCATTAATTATATCTCCGGCATGTATGCACCGGAAGTGGAAGCGAATGAACTGAAGAAGGTCATCTTTATTGATAACCCATTTGGTGCGGCGAAGGATATCTATATCTGGGAACCGATCTTTGCCCTGCTTAAGACAAATAACGTACAGTTGATCGTTCCGGCACGTGGAGCCACACCGGCGATCACGAACCGGTTTGATGTCAATTACATCTTAGGTCAGCAGCTTGTGAATGGCAGACAGCAGACGGTTGTGGTAGATTACCGCAGTCAGGTTGCACAGGATGAGGTAGAGTACCAGAACTTGGAGTATAGCCAGGGAACATTTGATTTCATATAAGCGGATGGCTATCAGATCTTGCGTGTAACGCGTTGTTAAAATAGTGAGCAAGATGTGAAACATTTTGCGAGCTTTAACAGGATGAGTTTCATCTATATATAAGGTAGGAGGAATGTGTGTATGCAGGTAGTATTGGAAAATGATCAATTGAGGGTGGCAATCAACTATTTTGGCGCAGAACTTGCTAGTATGGTGAAGAAGGAAACCGGGGAAGAATATATCTGGAATGCGGATGAGAAGTTCTGGAAACGCAGTGCTCCGGTATTGTTTCCTTTTGTCGGAAGCCTGAAGAATAAGGAATATAAGTACGATGGAAAGGTGTATCCGATGGGACAACACGGATTTGCCAGAGATATGGAATTTGCGCTTGTATTTCAGACGGAGAATGAGGTATGGTTTTCGCTGACAGCAGATGAACAGACCTATGAGAAGTATCCGTTTACCTTTACCTTAGAGATCGGTTACAAGTTAGTAGGCAATGAACTGCAGGTTATCTGGAATGTGAGCAATGAAGACGATAAGAAGATGTATTTTTCAATCGGCGGGCATCCGGCATTTATGTGTCCACTCGGTGGCAGGGGCAAGCAGACCGATTACTATATTGCTTTTGACAGTGACAAAGATCTGACATATTCGAAAATAAACGAAAATGGACTTGTCTATAAGAAGGATAATGTGCTGGCAACCAATGGTGGCATGATGAAGATTGATGCACATTTATTTGATGAGGATGCATTAGTGATCGAGGGAGATCAGGTGCATGAAATTAGTCTGTGTGATCCGGAACAGAAACCATATGTGACCGTGATATGTGATCAACCATTATTTGGATTATGGTCCCCGGCAAAGAAGAATGCACCGTTTGTGTGTATTGAACCATGGTCCGGAAGATGTGATGCAGAGGAATTCGAGGGTACGCTTGAAGAAAGAGAATACGGACATGAATTGGATGTAAATGAGAGCTTTGTGATGGCGTATACGATTGTTGTGGCATAATATACAGAAGATGGCGGCTAGAATGAAAAGGAGGGATGATGTATGACTTCAATGATGGAATATAAGGGTTATCACGCATTTATTGAATATGATGCGGAGGATAATATTTTTGTTGGAGAGGTGTTTGGAGTTGCAGATTCATTGAATTTTCATGGAACAAATGTTGAAGAATTAAGACAAATGTTTGAACAGAGTATTGATAATTATCTTGATTTATGTGCAAAGATTGGTAAGAATCCGGAAAAGGAATTTAAGGGGACATTTAATGTTCGGATACCACCGGAAATGCACAAGAAAGTATCATTAGAGGCAGCAAAACAGAACATAACACTGAATGAATATATTGTAAGGGCGATTGATGAATTTATTAAAATGACCGGCTGATGAGTGGACATCATTAATACATGTATAATAAGAGCCG
>USBM01000138.1 GCA_900552885.1 uncultured Clostridium sp.
AAGATAGTTCTTGGCGACAATCGTATCAGATCTCTCCGTTACTTCTGTTCTCGTAATTTCAATATTGCCTTGTATGCCGCCATCTGCTGTGCATGTTTCTTAGAAGTGCCTTCTCCTTTGGCGATTCCAACACCATCCACTAATACCTCTGTCACAAAGCTCTTATTATGATCCGGTCCTTTCTCTTCTAACAATTCATAGGTAACGACACCCTTACCATCCTTCTGAACCATCTCCTGTAACGTTGTCTTTGCATCATAGAATAATGTCTTATGCTCAATATCTGTCAAGAGGAAGGAATATACATACTTCTTGGCCGCCTCCATCCCTCCATCAAGATAAATGGCTCCTAACACCGACTCAAACAGATCACACAGAATCGAACTCCGGCTCCGTCCTCCGGTCTGTTCCTCTCCCTTAGATAGCAATACATAATCCCCATATTGCAACATTCTCGATACTGAAGATAAGGTATATTCACATACAATGGATGCCCGCATCTTAGTAAGCTTTCCTTCCGGAAGATCCCTATATTCTTCAAACAAGAACTCACTCGTGATCAATTCCAGCACTGCATCTCCTAAAAATTCCAAGCGTTCATAACTTTCATATCCGGTACGTTTCATCTCGTTAATATAGGAACTGTGCGACATAGCCCGTCGTAACAGATCCTTATTCTGAAAGGTATACTCTATATTCTTCTCAATTGCAGCCTCATCATAATTCAACATTGCTATGCCTCTTTCTGTGTATCTAACAACTGTTCTTTGATCTTGCTATTAATATCCTGTGAGCGGAACATCTCTACCTGGAACAATGCATTCTTGACTTCCTTGTGACTCGCATTACCATGAATCTTCACTACTAATCCGTTCAATCCAAGAAGCGGTGCCCCACCATATTCGGTCGCATCAAATATCTTTGCGACATTCTTAAGCTGTGGCTTTACTAAAGCCGCTCCAATGGTAGATACCGGTGTTGCGGTAATAGAGTTCTTGATCAACTTAAATAATCCGGATGCAACACCCTCTATCGTCTTAAGCATTACATTACCTGCAAATGCTTCCGTCACCACAACATCAGCCGCACCATAGATAAAATCTCTTGCCTCTACACTGCCAATGAAATTGATTCCTTTGCAATCCTTTAATAACGGGTATGCTTCTTTTACCAATGCATTCCCTTTTTCTTCCTCTGCTCCGATATTCAGGATTCCGACAGTTGGACGTTCAATCTTCATTGCGTTCTCCATATAGATGGAACCCATCTGTGCAAACTGTAACAGATTGCTTGGTTTGGCATCCACATTGGCCCCACAGTCAACTAACAAAGAAACACCCTTCAAGGTTGGAACGATCGGTGCAAGCGGTGCGCGCTCAATCCCTTTCATCTTGCCAACCAACACCTGACCACCAACTAAGACTGCACCGGAATTACCGGCCGATACAAAACCGTCTGCTTTTCCTTCTCTTACCATACGCAATCCAACTACCATAGAGGAATCTTTCTTGCCCCTGATTGTCTGTACCGTCGCATCATGATAGGTAATCTCGTCCGCTGCATGAATCACTTCAATCTGATCCTTTGGATATTCATGCTTATCCAATTCTGCCCGGATCCGATCTGACGGACCTACTATATATACAAATAAATTATCTTTCTCTTTGACTGCATTCACAGCACCTAATACCATCTCCCCCGGGGAATGGTCTCCACCCATTGCATCTAATACAACTTTGGTTCTCTCTGCCATCTTACGACCTCCATTCTGGTATATCTGCATTTAAGCACAATACAACTTATTTACTATACCATAAAACCGTCTGATTGACAAATGCCATTGTATAAATATTTGTACATAAAATGTCAGGTATCCGGTTGCACCACCTAAGAAAAAAGGGTATAATTTATGAAGTTTTGAAAGGAGAATGGACAAATGAACAATCCAAAAGAAATAATTGAAGCGAATATGAATGGAGCAGTCAACAAAGCCAATCTTCCACTTGCCCGGATGATTGTATTAGGCTTAATGGCTGGCATGTTCATTGCACTTGGGGGTGCAATCAGTAATACCGCAGTACATGACATTGCAAATGTGGGACTTGCAAGAACGTTAGCCGGAGTTATCTTCCCGGTTGGTCTTTTAATGATTATCTTAGTTGGTGGGGAGCTGTTTACCGGTAACTGTCTGATGATCATGGCAACAATGAATAAACGGATTAAAGTGTCCGGTCTGATCCGGAATCTTGTTATTGTATATTTTTCAAATCTGATCGGTTCTCTGATCATTGATGTATTGATCTTCTATTCCGGTAACTTAGATTACACCGGTGGTGCTCTCGGAGCTTATACGATCAAGGTTGCACTCGGCAAAGTAAATATTGCACCGGGCAAAGCTGTCGTATCCGGAATTCTTTGTAATTTCTTAGTATGTATGGCAATCTTAATGGCCGGATCAGCAAAAGATGTAATCGGTAAGATCTTTGCTACCTGGTTTCCAATCTTCGCATTCGTAATCGGTGGTTTTGAGCATATTGTTGCTAATATGTTCTATATTCCAACCGGAATACTTGCTGCAACGAATCCGGATTATGTTGCAAAGGCAGAAGAGTTATATGGAATTACCGCAGATCAATTATCCGCCTTAGATCTAGGTGGTTTACTTCATAACTTTATTCCGGTTACCATCGGTAACATTCTTGGGGGTATGATATTTATTGGATGTACATTGTATTTCATCCACTATGGATCTGAGAAAAAGTAAAAAAACAATATATATGCGTTGTACAGATTCTATGTTCTGCACAACGCATAATTTCTATCATTCTTAATTTTGCAAAGAAAGGAAATAAAATATGGGAGCAGCTCAAAAAATATTAACTATTATGGGTGTGATCTATACGATCATAGGTGGCGGTGTATTGATTGCTATGATTTTTAGTGCTATGATTTTTACTTCTGGCGTTCCACTTGTCATGTACCTGTTACCCACCGTTTTTCTGCTGTTAGGAATCGGTTTTCTTGTCGGTGTGTATATCAATGTTGCCGGCAAACGCAATATTGTAAAGAAGGGAACCCGCTATCCGGCTAAGATCTACGGATATGTGGATAATACGTCTGTTGTTGTCAATGGCAGATTTCCTCAAAATGCAAAAGTCCATTATTTTGACAGTCATGGAATTGAACGGGAGGCTGTCATTCCAACCTCATTTACGAAAGGTTCCAATGAATACCCAATCGGAATGACCATTGATATCTATGAATATAACGGCAAATATGGATTTGATAAGAAATCAGTGCGTGACGAGATCTTATATCGGGAAGAAGAACTCATGGATGACAAACCAATCAATCCGGGTACAGTCAAATTGATCGCTGTTACTTGTCCGAACTGTGCATCCACCTATCAGGCAACACAGGGATATTCGAATCGGTGTCCGTATTGCGGAAGCTACCAAAACGTATAAATATTCACCCTTGCACAGCGTAAGTGAGGACGGACGCTGTGCAAGGGTAAGTGTATACTTAGCGTAAACTTTCCGTCTTCACAATCTGATACCCCATCTTCATCTCTTTGCGGACACTCTTATTATCATCAATCATATTGACAAGCATACTCGCTGCCTCTTCACCACTTGTCTGATAATAGAAATGTACCGTAGAGATATGTGGCTCACACACAGAAGCCACCAGACTGTCTCCAAATCCGGTAACTTGTACTTCTTCCGGAATCTTCTTACCGATCTCTTTCAGATAACGTACCGCACCGATTGCAATCTTATCTGTTGCACATATTAATGTATCAATCGTATCATCCATCGTAAATAGCTTTCTCGCACTCTCATAGCCATTCTCAATTGAAAATGGTCCATTCGTACAATATTCTTCCCGTATCTCCCGGTCTAACTCAAAGTTTGCATCCAAGAAGCCATAAAGACGTTCTCTTCCAACTGCCTCATCCTCCGGTATTGCACCGATAAATGCCGGATTCTTGCTTGTTTCTAAAGCGTATTTGGTAAGTTCCTTTGCTGCACCATAATCATCATAATATACACAGGAATAATCTTTGACACATTGTGCCAACACAACCAAAGGAACCGTAATATCCTTCATTGCTTTATAATGTTCCTTTGTGAAATACGTACCGATCATAATAATTCCGTCAACATGATTCTGACGCAATTGCTTCAAGTAACGAATCTCCTCTTTGATATCGTTATGGGTATCTGCCAATAAGATCTGATATCCCTTATCCCCTAATACAGAACTGATTCCCTGTACCATCCGGCTGATAGAATCCGAATTAAGCTTCGGAATAATAACCCCGATAAATCCTGTCTTCTTTGTTCGTAACATCTGTGCCTGTGCTGAAGGTTGATACCCCGTCTCTTCTATCACCTTGCGAATCTGTTCACGCTTCTCAGCACTTACATACCCATCATTCAGGTACCGTGATACTGTTGCTCTAGACACCCCCGCCAATGCCGCAATCTCATTAATGTTCATAATTCTCCTTTTCCTGCATCGACATTAACAAAGAAATTCATTACTGATATTTTCCTTGTATAATATAATATTTATTCTCTTGGAATTCGATATGAAATATATTATACCGAAACATGGGAACGATTTCAAGTAACAAACGCAATTCTTTAACATATCTTAGTAAAGAGAACAATTGTGCAAATACGCAGAAGTGAGGATATATGTTATTCCGAAAACCTTTGAAAGCCACGCAGGACAATATTGACGAGGGATTCCTGCAAATACAGGCAGTATCCGATAATAACCAGATTCCAGTTGCAGACGCAACAATCGAGATTGCAAACACCGGTGAGCCAAACAAACCTCTAGAGCAGATCACAACCGATGCGGATGGAATTACTGAACGTATCTCTTTAGATGCACCACCTGTGGAATTCTCCATGGAACCAACCGATAACCAGCCATACAGCGAATATAATCTTAAGATATCTGCACCCGGATATGAAGATACGATTATCTCCGGTGTTCAGATCCTGTCCGGAGAGGTTGGTCTTCAAAATATCCGCATGACCCCTGCAGCCAACAGCGAACGATTATATAACCCAATCGTCATTGGTGGTCATACATTATGGGAATTCTATCCGCCTAAGATTGCCGAGGCTGAGATCAAGCCTATGGATGAACGTGGTGAGATTGTATTGAGTCGTGTTGTTATTCCCGAATATATTGTTGTACATGATGGTACGCCGACTGACACCTCTGCACTTGATTACTATGTTCCTTTTCAGGAATACATCAAAAATGTTGCCTCTTGTGAGATCTATGCCACCTGGTCAGAATCCACGATTACAGCTAATGTATTGGCAATCCTTTCATTTACACTGAATCGTGTCTATACTGAATGGTATCGTGGAAAAGGTTATGACTTTACAATCACCTCCTCAACTGCATTTGATCATAAATGGATCTATCAAAAGACCATCTATGAAAATATCTCCCAGATTGTAGACTCTATCTTCACGAATTATCTTTCCCGACCAAATGTTACGCAGCCAATCCTTACACAATACTGTGATGGCAAACGTGTCACCTGTCCAAACTGGATGAGCCAGTGGGGTTCTAAATATCTCGGGGATCAGGGATATACACCAATTGAGATCATCCGCAACTATTACGGTGATGATATGTATATCAACGAAGCAGAGATCATATCCGGTATTCCTGCATCCTGGCCGGGCTACGATCTCTCGATCGGTTCTACCGGACAGAAAGTGAGTATGATCCAGGAGCAGTTAAACCGTATTGCGCAAAACTATCCTTCCATCCCAACAGTTCTGATTGATGGTAATTATGGGGAATCCACCAAATCTGCCGTGGAACAATTCCAGCGTATTTTTAACCTTCCTGTTACCGGAATCGTTGACTATCCAACCTGGTATAAAATTTCCCAGATCTATGTTGGTGTGAGCCGGATTGCAGAACTTATCTAAATGCTCTTTCCCTTGCACAGTGTAAGTGAAACGGACACATGTGTCTAACGGACGCAACGGTCTAGAAAAATTGGTTCCAAGCCGGGGCCGTTCGCACT
>USBM01000139.1 GCA_900552885.1 uncultured Clostridium sp.
TTCTTGGTAAACTCATCGAAGTAGTCTGTGAATACCTCTTGCTCCGGTTGGGTTATTCGGGAAACACAGATAGATAATATCCGGCGTCTCATCCGGCAACTCCGGTGCAAAACCATTCTCTTCTTTACATGGCATATAGATCACATTACTCCAAAGTTCTGTCTCTTTGTTGTAATCTCCGGTTCTGCCCGCCATTGCATTCGTATCTACATAAACCGGATATACCGGATCACATACTGCAATCTTATTATCAATCGCAAAGATCTCCTGAATGTTACCAGAGTCGCATTTTGCTCCATCACTTACAAAAATCTCATCGATTGCAATGTCTGCACCTCTGTCTGCATAATCATTCTTTGCAATTGCACTTCTCAAAAACTCATAACCCAGATCCGGTGCATATCCGTGGAAAGTCTCTTTCACTGCCATCTCATCAACAGCCTTATGCAAGCTATCAATAATTGCCGGAGCCAATGGCTGTGTAACATCTCCAATTCCCAATGAAATGATCTCCTTATCCGGATTCGCCGCTTTATACTCTCTCACCTTTTTCCCAATTGTGGAAAACAAATAGCTGCCCGGTAATTTTAAATAATTGTCGTTAACCTTAAACATGACATCCTCCTTATGTTATTTCATTTATGTAATATAGTACTTGCACTTTTCATGAATGCTTTTCGCATTCTTACTGCAAGTGATAATATCATTCACATTACAATCTCACCGTCAAACACAACGGTTGCCGGTCCTGTCATATATACCAGATTCTCTTCCTGATCCCAACGTACACTCAGATCACCACCCAATAAATGCAGAGTAATCTCATCTTCTGTTAGTCCATTCAAAACGCACGCAACTGCACTTGCACAAGCACCGGTACCACACGCAAGCGTCTCACCGGATCCCCGTTCCCACACACGCATATTCACTTCATTGCGATTCAGGATCTGAATAAATTCTGTATTCACACGTTTGGGGAACCTCTCATGATTCTCAAACATTGGTCCGATCTCTTCTAACGGAAAGTCCGCTGTATCATCTACAAATACAATACAATGTGGATTGCCCATAGACACACAGGTCATCTTATAGGTCACCCCATTCACCACGATCGGTTCATCTACGACACGATCTCCATCTGCCTGCACAGGTATCTTATCCGGCACCAGTTCCGGCTGTCCCATATTCACCGTGATACGTGACACTTTACCATCTGCGATCTGCAGTTTAAGATATTTGATTCCTGCCAATGTCTCAACAGATATCTCTGTCTGATCTGTCAATCCATAGTCATATACATACTTCGCCACGCAGCGGATTCCATTACCGCACATCTCAGCCTGAGAGCCATCGGCATTGTACATATCCATCCTGAAATCTGCAACCTCGGAAGGTTTGATCAATATTAGTCCATCCGATCCGATTCCAAAATGTCGATCACTTACTTTGATTGCCATCTCAGAAGGATTCTCTACATTCTCCCGGAAACAATTCACATATACATAATCATTTCCTAAGCCCTGCATTTTTGTAAATCTCATCTATATTCTCCTTTTATCAAAATACATCCAGTATCATATGAGCAGTCTCTACCATACTGGTTCCATTGTCCATACTCTTCTTTTGCAGATATTTATGTGCCTCTTCCTCCGTCATTCCTTTTTGCTGTATCAACATCAGCTTAGCATGCGTAATAACCTGTTTTTCTTCCTCTGTCCGCACAGCAGGCTTAGACTTGGCACGTTTCATCTGATAATACAGCTTATCATACATCAAATTGACTGTATCAACCAGATCTGCTGCTTTGATCGGCATTGAAAGACAGACAATATCACTTGTACTGCATTCTGCATAATATCTTTGTGATGCCACCAACAGCATATTGAATGTATCCGGAAGGCAATCTACCAGCTCACTATACATCATATCAACAAATTTGTATCCGCTGACCACAATACCGTAATCCAGATCATCTACCATATTGATCACCTGAGCTCCTGTTGTACAGGCAGCAATCACATCGACTCCACTCCTTACCAGCAGATTCTTAATGCTTCTAGCCTCTTCCAGCTTAGGAAATACTACGATTACGCTTATCACGTTCTTCCTCCTATTATATCTTATACAAGTACTCGTCTATTTCCCACTCTGTAACCTGCTCTCTGAAACGGTTCCATTCTTTTCGTTTGGCATCTAAGTATTTGGCATGTACATGCTCCCCTAAGACCTGCTTCATAAATGCATCATCCTCGAAATAATGACATGCCTTACTGAGATTAGAAGGAATTGCTTCAATACCACGCTCTTCCAATTCCTGCTTAGACATCTCATATATATTACCTTCAACACTTTCCGGAATCGGTAATTCATTCTTAATACCATCTAAGCCCGCTGACAGACAGGATGCCAATAATAAATACGGATTGGCTGCCGGATCCGGTGAACGAAGCTCAATACGCATATTCGTTCCTCTTGTAGATGGAATTCGGATCAACGGACTACGATTACCTTCTGACCATGTAATATATACCGGTGCCTCATATCCCGGAATCAGGCGCTTATAAGAATTCACGATTGGATTTGCAACTAATGTCATTCCTTTCATGTGCTTCATCAAGCCAGCAATGAACTGATATGCTTCTTTGCTGACACCATTTGGTGCATTATGATCATTAAATATGTTAACTCCATCTTTGCACAAAGACATATTGATATGTAGGCCGGAACCACACACACCATACACCGGTTTCGGCATAAAGCTTGCAAACAATCCATGTCTCTTTGCAATTGTCTTAACAACCAGCTTAAAGGTCATCATATTATCTGCAGCCTTTAATGCATTCGTATATTTGAAATCAATCTCATGCTGAGCCGGGGCAACCTCATGATGGGAGGCCTCAATCTCAAAGCCCATATCCTCTAACGTCAAAATGATATCTCTTCTCGCATTTTCACCTAAATCCAACGGAGAAATATCAAAATATCCCGCTTTCTCATGACTGATGGTTGTCGGTCTTCCCTCATCATCTGTATGGAACAAGAAAAATTCACACTCCGGCCCCACATTAAATGTATAACCCATATCAGCGGCTTCTTTTAATACCTTCTTCAAGATATAACGAGGATCACCTTCAAACGGTGTCCCATTCGGACGGTACACATCGCAGATCATTCTTGCTACCTTGCCGTGCTGTGGTCTCCACGGGAATATCTCAAACGTATTCAGATCCGGGTACAGATACATATCTGACTCATCGATCCTCACAAATCCTTCAATGGACGAACCGTCAAACATACATTTATTATCCAGTGCCTTTTCTAACTGACTGGCTGTAATTGCTACATTCTTCAAAGTTCCAAACATATCTGTAAATTGAAGACGGATAAACTCAATGTCTTCCTCTTCCACCAAACGCATAATATCCTGTTTTGTATACTTGCTCATGTCATCTCTCCTTTACACCGTTTGAATATATTCATGATAACTCGATACATATATTGTTCCATGAATATATCATTTTCATGTTATCTCACTTAATATATTTTGTCAATTCTTTTGTATAGAATTCCCTATTCATTTTACCACACCCATCCTGACTCCTACAACCATTGCCCATAAAAATATCCTCTAAACAATCAAATTGTCTAGAGGATATGCCCTAAAAGCTCCCCATGGGACTCGAACCCACGACCTACGCATTACGAATGCGTTGCTCTACCAACTGAGCCAGGGAAGCATATATTCAATTCCACGGATATTCCGCTCATTCTCTATATTCAGACTATCACCACACAAAACGGTGATAGTCTGTTCATAGTCTCTAATTACTCTACTACGTAAGGCATTAAAGCAATGTGACGTGCTCTCTTGATTGCAACTGTTAAAGCTCTCTGGTGCTTAGCACAGTTACCGGTAATTCTTCTAGGAAGAATCTTACCTCTTTCAGAAATATATCTCTTTAACTTATTCACATCTTTGTAATCGATTAAGTTATTCTCATCTGCACAGAATACGCAGACTTTCTTTCTTCTGCGGATTGTTCTTCTCTTCATCGGAGCATCACTACGCTCTGGCTTATCTGACTTATTATATGCCATTTTCATTTCCTCCTATTTTACTGAAATGGGAGCTCCTCCTCAATGCCGGCAGGAATATTCATAAATCCATCGCCACTAGCAGCACTTGGAGTTGGTCGTTCGCCACCTGAGAAATTCATATCACCATTGCCTGCTGCAGCATTCTTGCTCTCTGCAAATTCCTGCTCTTCTACAATGATATCGGTTGTATATACCTTGGCACCATCCTTATTCGTATAGCTTCCAGTCTGGATTCGACCGGTTATACAAATCTTAGTCCCCTGCTTCAGCCACTTCTCTGCAAACTCAGCCTGCCGGGAAAAAGCTACACATGGGATAAAATCTGCTGTCTGATCTCCATTTCTCTGAAATCTACGATCAACAGCCAATGTATATCTTGCAACTGCTGTATTATTCTCACCCTGAGAATAACGCACTTCCGGATCTCTCGTTAAGCGTCCCATTAAGATTACTTTATTCATATGGATTCCTCCTATTCGTTACGCGTCCTGTCTAACGCATAGGTATCTGATGACAGGCTCCATAATACGAACTTGAGCTTCTACCTGTGCTGGAACATCAGATTCCGCATCGAATTGGATGAAGTAATAAAATCCTTCTTTCATCTTCTGGATCTCGTAAGCTAATCTCTTCTTACCAGCGTCCTCAACGTTAGTAACATTACCGCCAAACTTAGCAATTAACTCTTTTGCTTTCTCAACAGCATCTGTTCTAGCGTCGTCTTCGATCTTTGCACTGACAACTAACGCTAATTCATACTTGTTCATGTCTTATGCACCTCCTTATGGTCTCTGGCCCTTCCTCTAACACGGAAGAACAAGGAAAATTGTTGTGTTATACACCACAGATTGAAATTATATCATAAGAACATGTAGAAAGTCAAACACTTTCTATCATTCCCCGAAAACTTTTTTCTACAATCTTTCTTGCAAGCATCACCTGATGCCCACAGCCTCTGCACTTCAATCTAAAGTCTGCTCCGGTTCGGATAATCTCCCATTCATTCATCCCACATGGATGTTGTTTCTTCAATCGAATTACCTGTCCAACCTCAAATTCCATCCTGTCCTCCTATAATCCAATTCATAATATCCTTTGTCTGATATTCATTCTCTTTACATTCCATCTTATCGATCCGTATTGAAAAGCCCGCTTTGGTATGGTGGGTCATCCAATCATGTTCGAACCGTTTTGCCACCTCTTCTAACCACCGCTCCTGATGTTCAAAATCTTCATTCTCCAAAATGATATAGAATTGATGGTTTCTTCTTGCGATTGCATTAGGTGCAGTGTTACGCATCAGATATCGGGCAATATGCTTCAAAAAGTGATTGGTTTTCTCATAACCATATTCCTGCTGCTTCTTATCCCAATCTAAAATAGTCAATACAACAACCATCATATTCTGTTGCAATCCCGAACGATATGCCAGCATTTTCTCAAACCCATACAGCTCCGGCATATGAGTCAGATCATCTCTCCTCAATACTGTCCCATATGCAAACACATACAATAGAAGTAACACAATGCTCACACCAAAATTAATTACCAGAACTGACTTAAAGCGATACTGTACATAATATACTATCACTAATATAAGAGGAATTAAAAATATCTCATATTGTTTCTTTGCTAATAATATATTCCTTCCTTTAAACATCAAAAACAGATATATTATTATAGAAATAATCACCAATAGATACGGAATCTTATACCAGGAATTAAATACAACCTGCATGTTTCCTTCCATTTGAGTTAACCCAAATACATACTGCGTTCCACAATTCACTAATAATAGTAACGCATTCACAAATGATGGTATTCCTAAAAGTACATAATCTTTTGTAGCAATGGCATTGTTGTTATCAATACATTCCTTAATATATATATTCAGATACATCAAAATACTTACCATATAGAGAAAAGCAATACATACAATAATTCCTGCTGCCAATCGAAATGAAAG
>USBM01000140.1 GCA_900552885.1 uncultured Clostridium sp.
GGGGGGTAAACTCCCAGTCCTTGTTGGGGATGGGATCCAGATACACGCCCCGCTGCAGGAAGAAGCCGCACTGCTGCAATATTGGAAATCTCCTGTATTGCCGTATGCAATATACCTTTTGTTACGTCATCGGCAGATAAATGTATCTTCGAGACATATTCATTCATAACTGAAACCATTGTTTCCTCCCACACAATTACAACTCTAATAGATCTCACGGTCAGGCATTGCCTTTAATATCTGCTTGAACTGGTCAAAATTCTCTATAAACAATTTCACAACATCCGGATCAAATTGTGTACCACTATGATTCACAATCTCATTATATGTGTCCTCTAATGACCATCCTTCTTTGTAATATCGCTGTGAAGTTAAAGCATCAAACACATCACATACAGCCATCAAACGGCTTATATAAGATATCTCTTCTCCTTTCATTCCCAAATACCCGGATCCATCCCATCGTTCATGATGTTCCAAAGCAATTGTCTTTGCAATCTGCATAATATCTCCTGGACATTTTGCAAGCAATGCTTCCCCGTATAAAACATGATTCTTCATAATGGCATACTCTTCATCCGTTAATTTGTCCGGTTTATCCAATATCTCTTCAGGAATCATCAACTTGCCGATGTCATGCATCATAGAAGCCACCGACAATTTTTCAATATAATCAGTTGTAAAGCCGGATGCCTCACCTAATACTCTCATATATTCCGCAACTCGACGAATATGCTCTCCGGTTACTTTGGATTTGCTTTCAGAAATCTCTGCGAAGGCATAAATTAATTCTTCCTGACTATGTACCAGATCATGATTCGCCGCAATCGTATTATTCAACATAACCATATGAGGATCTACAATATAATAAGAAAACAAAGTAGTAACCAATACTAAAACAATCCTAAGAAATACTCCATAGATCAACGCTTCCGAAAAGTTCGAATATCCTTCGGCTACGCTATCGCACAATAGAAAATAGCGTAACATCATTGTAAGGAATACACAAATACAATCAACAAGTGTAGTGGCCACGATCAGCTTGCGGTCACAATACAATGTTGCAATTAACAACGGTAAAATAACAAGAACTATGAAATCATATGAAATAAAGGTTGATAGCAAAAAGACAACCGACAGGATACACATAATAACATAATACTTGATCCATTGCTTCTCCAAATGAAGAACATTGACAAGAATTGTCGGGATCATTAACAGTATAATACTGCCAAAGAAAATAATTATGACATTCTGTTTATCATAATCATAATAATCCGATACCGAAAACATAGCTAATGATATTAAAAACAATATCGTAATGCGCAAACACTTTGCAGCAACTTTATTCACTTCCAAATTATTCTTTCGAATCAATAAATCTCTATCCATACTTCCCCCAAATATCACCTTTTCTTCCTGTAGCAATACATCTTCTCCGTTAGTGGTCATATATGACATAAACTTTGATCATAACGTATCCTTGTCTATTACCTTGCCATCCAACCATATCTTCTCCAAATTATAGAATAACCGATCCTCTTCATTAAAAATATGAACAATCACATCATTGAAATCCATCAAAATCCAGCTCGCTGTCTGATATCCCTCAATCTGACGTGGGTGAATCTTATTCTCTTGTAACTTCTCTTCCACATTATTCGATAATGCCTGCACCTGATTCCGATTCGTACCACTTGCAATAATAAAATAATCAGCCATGACAGATACATTCGATATATCAATAACCTTAATATCTTTCCCCTTCTTATCTTCTAACGCTGCAATTGTAATTCTTGCCATCTCTTTGCTTGTCATATTTCTCTCCTTATTCCTGCCTCAAATGGCTGTAATATTCATAGGTCTTCTTAGTGATGGGATCAACTGCCGCTCCCTTCTTGCATAAATAATGTACACTATTATGTAGTATATGCAATAAACACTGATCTAAATCGGAATATGCTTCCTGTCGGATCATATCCATCTCAGGCAATTCCGTTCGGTTTGGTTCAATATAATCTGCAATATATACAATCTTCTCCAATGTTGTCATTGCAGGTCTTCCGGTTGTATGATATGTAATTGCAGATAAGATATCTTCATCCGTCACTCCGTATTTTTCTTTCGCATATACGGCTGACAACTTGGCATGCAGCAATTCCGGATTCTTATATTCACATTCTGAAATCAGAATGCCTCGTTTTTCACACTTGTTGATCTTCTTATCGTTCGGAACATACTTGGCACAATCATGTAATAATCCTGCAATTAATGCTTTCTCGTAATCTACACCATGCATAAATGCCATTGTTCCTGCTGTATATTCCACACCAAGAGAATGTTCAAAACGCTTTGCCGGAAGCTTCTCTTTAAGTTTCTCCCTCATCTCTAATCTATCCATTGTAAACGCTCCTATATCTTTCATTCAAGCAATCAATATTATAACAAAAAATGCAGTAGATTTCAACGAAATCACTGCACAATTTTCAGATTACGCTTACATAAAGGAAGTCCTATTATCACTTTCTATACAGCCCTTTATCCTGTATATACCGCAACACAACCGGATCTAAATATGATTGGATATATCCGGACAGATTTGCAGGATTTTCCACAGCCAGCTCCTGTCTTAATTTGCTGGAAGAACAATCAATCTCTTCGCATCTAAGGATATGAAAAACAGCACAGGAATATAACTGCTCTAACTGCATAATCTTTGCCTGAAGCTGTTCATCGGAAGAATGATCCCTTGCAGCAACAAGAATATGTGCCATCGACACAATTCGTTCCGGATGCACCCATTTATCAAAATACATCAGGGAATCAGCACCCATAATAAAATAAAATTCGTTATCCGGGTATTCCCCCTTTAAACCTTGGAGTGTCTCCCATGTATACGTATTTCCCTCTCGTTGCAATTCATAATCCGATGAACAAAAATACGGAATTTCCCGAATTGCAAGTTCAACCATTGCCAAACGGTCTATCTCTGATACAAGATGATCCGTTGCTTTGTAGGCCGGTATATGATTTGGCATGAACCATACCGTATCTAAATCATATTGTTCATATGCACTCTGTGCAATCTGAATATGTCCTTTGTGTATAGGATTAAATGTCCCACCCATAATGCCAATTCGGCTCATATTTATCCCTCATTTCTAAAACAGAAATGCTATATAGTTGACATAATAACATTATTGTCAACTATATAGCATTTTAGTTATTGTGGAAGCTCAATTTTCGGCTTTTTCTTATTCATGCGATATAATACAATCTTCTTACCAATTACCTGAACAACCTGTGAATGGGTACGTTCTGCAATTGTTTGTGCAATAATCTTCGGATCATCCAAACAATTCTTCAATACACTGATCTTAATCAGTTCTCTCTTTTCGATTGCCTCATCAACAGAAGTGATTAATTCCGGGGTAACACTTGACTTGCCAACATTAATAATGGGATCCATTGTCATAGCTAAACCCTTCAAATAGGCACGCTGCTTGCTTGTCATATATCTTTCCTGCCTTTCTGTCAGTCTTTCATTATCTGCAATATCCAATCTATTACTCAATCGGTATTGTCTGCATTTATTCGTAATACTCAAAGTCAAGATAATACATACGGACTACATCGCCTTCTTCGATGCCTTTTGCTTTCAATTCATCAATAATTCCATTCTCTTTCATGAACTTCTGGAAGAATTCAAAGCCTTTCTCTGAATCCAGATTCGTATAACCAAGCATCTTCTCAATCTTCGGACCTTCCACTATGAATACATGGTCATCGTCTTCCGCAACTTCGACCGTATATGGCTCGTTGTCATCCTCAAAGGTTGGTACATATTCCGGCTCAAATTCTACGATATCCTCCGGTGCCTGTTTCACTAATTCATAAACATACCACAGAAGTTCCTTCACACCTTCTCCGGATACTGCAGAGATTGGGAACACTTTAATTCCCTGTGGTTCAAATTCCTCCTTGAGCATATCGATTACTGTCTCTTTCTCTACCTCTGTCATAGCATCCATCTTATTAGCTGCAATGACCATTGGCCGGCTTGATATCTCAATGTTATATTTCTTCAATTCTTCCATAATGGCATATACATCATTGATTGGATCTCGTCCTTCCACGGATGCGCCATCTACAACATGCAGTAACACTTTAGTACGTTCAATATGACGAAGAAACTGCAATCCCAATCCAACACCTTCACTGGCACCTTCAATAATTCCCGGGATATCTGCAATTACAAATCCGGCGCCATCAGAAAGATTGACTACTCCTAAGTTCGGATTCAAAGTTGTAAAATGGTAATTTGCAATCTTAGGTTTTGCATTCGTTACTCTGGATAAAAATGTGGACTTTCCAACATTCGGGAATCCCACCAGACCCACATCCGCAATTACCTTAAGTTCTAAGGTTACATATAATTCCTGTGCAGACTGCCCCGGTTGTGCATACTTTGGCGCCTGCATTGTAGAAGTAGCATAATGCATATTACCATTACCGCCTCTTCCACCTTTTAATATAACAACTGGTTCTGTCTTATTCGACATATCCATGATAACTTTCCCGGTTTCAAAATCCTTGATCACAGTTCCCGGTGGTACTTTACAGATAATATCTGCACCATTCGCACCGTGCTGCCTTTTCTTATTGCCCTCTTTACCATCTTCGGCACAATATTTCCGTACATTACGAAAATCATTTAATGTGTTAAGGCCTTCGTCTACAACAAAAATGACGTCGCCGCCATCACCACCATCGCCACCATCCGGACCACCGGCCGGAACATATAACTCACGACGGAAGCTGACATGACCATCGCCACCCTTACCGGAGCGAAGATAAACCTTGGCTCTGTCTGCAAACATCTCTAATCTCCTATTATTCTAAAAAAGGCTGGAGCATTGACTCCAGCCTTATCTGCATGTATCTTATTCGTTAACGGATACAGGGTAGATAGAAACCTGCTTCTTATCTCTTCCCTTTCTCTCATAGCGGACAACACCATCTACTAAAGCAAACAAAGTATCATCTTTGCCTTTGCCTACGTTAGTACCTGGATGAATCTTCGTACCGCGCTGCTTATATAAAATATTACCAGCTTTTACGAACTGACCATCTGCTCTCTTCGCACCAAGTCTCTTAGATTCTGAGTCTCTACCGTTCTTTGTAGAACCCATACCTTTCTTATGAGCGAATAACTGAAGGTTAAGCTTAAACATCATTCACACCTCCTGATTCAAAATTGAAATGTACTTTCTACCATATTTCTGTTCAATTGTAGTGATCCCAAGCATAAATGACCGAAACAATAATTCCGCCTCTGCACTTGGCATATTCTTCAAAATGACGTTCTGGAAATTGATCTTGGTATCACCATTCAACTCCTTCTCATCCTTTGTAAAGCTCTCCAGGGAATTCACTAAATTAATGTACAATATAGATACCGCACTACAAACAATATCTCTTCCCCGTCTGCCGAATTCGGCATGTCCTTCTAACTGGACTCCAACTATCTCATTGTTCTTGTTAAACACAGTAACAGTAATCATAGTCTAATTAAGCATTGATTGCTTTGATCTCAACCTTAGTAAATGGCTGTCTATGACCATTCTTCTTGTGATAGCCAGTTTTTCTCTTATACTTGTAAACAACAACCTTCTTAGCCTTGCCATCGCCGATCACACTTGCTGTAACACTTGAGTTAGCAACTGCCTCGCCACATAACATGTCTTTGTCGTTGTTAATAGCAATAACATCAAATTTCACTTCAGAACCAGCTTCTGCATTAAGCTTCTCTACTTTAATGATATCACCTTCAGCTACCTTGTACTGCTTACCACCTGTTGCAATAATTGCGTACATACGGTTACCTCCTATTATCATTACTCGCCAGATATGGTGGCATCTTATACAAAATATAGACACACTTCGACCTCTCTGTGCGGCACACTAGATTATACTATCAAATATATATTCGTTTGTCAACGAATTTTTCAAGATTTTGCTACGGTATTCGTTATGCCTGAATGTCTTCGC
>USBM01000141.1 GCA_900552885.1 uncultured Clostridium sp.
ATAATAAGAAAAAATTAAAAATGCAAACGGGGTATAATCTAATTGAAACAAGAGAAGAAGCATTGGCATATGGTTTGTCTTTTCCAGATACATATCAACAGGCACCATTTCATGATCCGAATTGGCAATTGGTACGTGTGAAGGGCAGTAAGAAAGCATTTTTGTGGACATATGTGAGAAATGGTTATGTGAATCTGAATGTGAAAGTAGATCCGGAATGGAGAGACTTTTTTCGGAATGCATATGAATCCGTGATACCGGGCTGGCATCAGAATAAGGAACATTGGAATACGATCATTTTGGATGGTAGTGTGCCGGATCAGGATATCAGGCGGATGATCGCAGAAAGCTATGCCATTGTAACAGATAGCCCAACAAAGCGTATTTATGAAGCAGTGAAGAAGATTCCGAAAGGCTGCGTAGCAACATATGGGCAGGTGGCACAGTTAGCGGGAGATCGGAAGATGGCGAGGGCAGTTGGTAATGCGTTGCACCGGAATCCCGATCCGGAGCATATTCCTTGCTATCGGGTCGTGAATGCAAAAGGCGAGTTAGCAGGTGCTTTCGCATTTGGTGGGGAACATGTACAACAGCGTCTTTTGGAGCAGGATGGAATCAAAGTGGTAGATGGCAGAGTGAATCTGGAAGTATATGGAGTGCATATAGAGGATGATACAGATGTATAGAGATTATTGTGCAGATATCGTGTATTTTGAACTTTATGTTGAAAATTAAAGCAACCCTGTTTATAATCGGTATAGAAATGACAAGTATATAGTTAGAATAAAGAAATGGAGTAATTATGATAGAGATTGGAAAATGGCAGACACTGCAGGTGATCCGAAGCAAGGATTTTGGTGTATATCTTGCTGAGAAACAAGGAGATTCGGATGCAGTCTTATTGCCAAGAAAACAGGTGCCGGAGGGATTGAAAGCGGGCGGAGAGATTGAAGTATTTGTGTATTTGGATTCTTCAGACCGTCCGATCGCAACCGTGAATAAGCCACTGATCACGTTGCATGAGATCAGGAGATTGAAGGTGGCAAGTGTCAGTAAGATCGGAGCTTTTATGGACTGGGGGTTAGAGAAGGATATCCTGATGCCGTTCAAAGAGATGTTTGGTAAGGTAAGAGAAGGAAACGAATATCTGGTCTATATGTACATGGATAAGAGTAACCGTCCTTGTGTATCAATGCGTTTGTATGAGCATCTGGCAACGGATTCTCCGTATAACAAAGGAGATCAGGTATCCGGATATGTGTATCAGATCAGCGAGAAATTAGGTGCTTTGGTGGCAGTAGATGACAAGTATCAGGGTTTGATTCCGAAGCAGGAACTGCATAAGAAGGTGTATATAGGTGACACCCTGACGCTTCGGGTAAGCGAGGTAAGAGAAGATGGTAAGCTGAATCTTTCTTTGGGACAGGCTGCTTATAAGCAGATCGAGGAAGACAGTGAGATGGTATATGAAGCAATTCTTTCCTATGACGGAGTGTTGCCATTTACCGATAAGGTATCTCCGGAGATTATTGAACGGGAGATGGGACTTAGTAAGAATGCATTTAAACGTGCGGTTGGACGTTTGCTCAAGGAAGGTCGGATTGAAATCCGGGAACATTCCATTGCGATTACAAATAGAAATTAACCATAGTTGATATTGGCATAATGGCAGGGATGCAATATACGAACCGGTTGTTGTGCAGTTAATATAAGGAGGACATACAGATGAATAAGAATGTAGTAAAGACAGATAAGGCACCACAGGCAATTGGACCATATTCACAGGCAATTGAAGTGAATGGAATGGTATATACTTCCGGTGTAGTACCGATCGATCCGGCAACCGGCAATGTGGTAGAGGGAGATATTAAGGTACAGGCAACCCGCGTATTTGACAGCATGAAGGCATTGTTAGAAGAAGCAGGTTCTGGTTGTGAGGATGTAGTGAAAACCACTGTATTTATCAAAGATATGAATGATTTTGCTGCATTAAATGAGATCTATGCAACTTACTTTACCGGTGCGTTTCCGGCACGTTCGTGCGTAGAGGTAGCCAGACTGCCAAAGGATGTATTGATCGAGATGGAAGCAATTGCTATCAAGCATTAATGGATTCGGAGTATATGTATGGGAATTGAAGATACAGATTTACAACCAATAAAGGATGATGGAAAAGTAGAGACTGCCATGAAAGGGGCAGGTCTCTTCTTTTTCGTATTATTACTGATTGAACTGCCGGTGTCGTTAGCGATCAGTATTGTGCAGGATCAATTTGACGCACAGTATGCTACGTTGATCTCGGTGTTGATGACACAGGGATATCTGTTACTGGCAGCATTATTATACATTAAGGTTACGCATAAGAAGTTTGGGGCAGATCTACAGGTAAAGAGATATAAGATCTCTTCTTTTTTTCTGTCACTGTTGATGCTGATAGTAGCATCTCCGATGGCAAGCTGGCTTAATGTGTTAAGTCAGTTGTTTGCGAAGAATGAAACAAGTGGAGCAATCTATGATATTACGCAGAATGTTCCAATGTGGCTGGCGGTATTGATCATTGGCTGCCTTCCGGGATTTGTAGAAGAGACGATCTATAGAGGAATCCTGTTTTCTGCATTTCGGAAACGGTCAGTACTTACCGGTGTGATCATCAGTGGACTTTCTTTTGGATTGATGCATATGAATTTTAATCAGATTCTATATGCCATCTATCTTGGAATCGTGTTTGCCCTGTTGGTAGAGGCAACCGGTTCTTTAGTATCTACCATGATTTTGCATATGCTGTTCAATGCACTCAATACGTCGTATTTATATCTGCTGCCAAAGTTGTATGAGATATTAGGCAGTGTATCAAGCCAATATGCGAATTTTGATATTGAAGCGGAACTGGCAAAGACTCCGGAGAGAGGAACGTTATATACTATGTTAGAAGCGTTGGCACCGATGGCGGCGATCGGTGTGGTACTCATGATATTGATATTGAAGGCAATTGCGAAAATCAACGGCAGGGATCTTTCGTGGAAATATCTGTGCAGTAAGCGGGAGGAGACCGGCAAACCAATTAATATGTGGATCGTTTTGGGGTGGATCTTCTGTCTTGTGTTTGCATTTTTGAATCTATTGGGAGGATGATTATTTGATAGAAGCAAGAGAACTCACAAAACAGTTTGTGAGAACATTGAAAAAGGGGAAGAAGGAACAGTTTTTTGCGGTTGATCATGTAAGTTTTGTGGCAAAGCAAGGTGAGATATTGGGAATCTTAGGACCGAATGGTGCGGGTAAGACAACGCTATTGCGGATGCTTGGATCTTTGATGGAACCGACCGAGGGGATGGTTGTGGTTACAGATAAGGACGGAAGGCAGATGACAGCCAAGAGTGATCTCAAACGGCATATTGGATATCTCTCTGAGAATACGAAGTTATATGGAAGATTCACGGTACGGGAAATGCTTGCCATTTTTGGGGAGTTGTATGGATTCACGGCGGAGGAATGTACCGGGAAGATCAACTGGATCTGTGACCTGTTAGATATGGGAGAATTCATAGACAACCGGATTGAAAAGCTGTCAACCGGGCAGAAACAGAGAACTTCGATTGCCAGATGCCTGATTCATGATCCCGATATCTATATATTTGATGAGCCAACATTGGGACTTGATATTATCAGTTCCAAGGCGATCATTGATTTTATGAAGCAGGAGAAAGAACGGGGGAAAAGTGTGTTATATTCTACACATTATATGGAAGAAGCGGAATTCTTATGTGATCGTATTGTGATGATCAATAAAGGACATATTATGGCTGTGGGAACTCCGCAGGAATTGAAAGAACAGACAGGAACCGGAAATCTACGGGATACCTTTTTTGCATTTATGGAGGGAGGCACAGCAGATGAATACGAAGCAGTTGAAGACTCTCTATAAGAAAGAGATTATGGATGTGATCCGGGATAAGAAGACAATTCTTACAATGGTGGTTCTTCCGGTAATACTGTACCCACTGTTGTTTCTCGTTGTTATGCAGATCATGACGATGATTCTTTCAAATCAGGAGGAACAGACCTATTATGTGGCATATGACAAGGTATCGGAAGAGAATCAGCAGGCGTTAGAAGATTGGATTCAGGGTGATGAAGATGGGTACGATTATGTGATCGAGACAAAGACCTCTAAGAATTCCAAGAAGGACTTAGAGCAGGAGAAGATCGATGCATATATTACGACAACGGTAACGGATGAGCAGGTAATCTATGAGGTGCATTATCTGTCAGCGGTAACGGATTCGTCGAGTGTATCGGATATGTTGAAAGAAGAGATTACGTCTTATTCGAAGAAGGTCGCTGAACAAAATGCAGATGCAATGGGGCTGGATGTAACGAAGGTGTTGTATCCGATCGATTCTAAGATTACGGATCAGTCCAGTAATGAAAGTTCCATGGGAAGTCTGCTTGGAAGTTTTATTCCATTCCTGCTGATCACAGGTATAATGACAGGATGCATGTATCCGGCAATTGATATTACAGCAGGAGAGAAGGAACGTGGAACGTTAGAGACGTTATTAACGTTGCCGATCGGGAATCTTGAATTGATCATAAGTAAGTTCTTATCCGTTGCAACGGTATCAATTGTGTCGGTGTTTATTAATATATTGTCTATTGGCGGTATCGTGATCTATCTGTTCCGTACGGTGATGAGTCTGACTGAGGGTGCGGGAGCATTTCGTCTGGCAACATTTGTGCCGGCAATTCTGATCTCAGTTGTATGTGTGATTGCTTTTGCATTGTTTATGAGTGCAGTGGTGATGTGTATCTGTGCATTTGCAAAGAGTTTTAAAGAGGCGAATAATTACATTACACCATTAACATTGATCGTGATGCTGACGGCATATGTGGGATTTATCCCTAATGTGGAGCTGTCGTCGGTAACTGCACTGATTCCGGTTGCAAATATCTGCTTGTTGATGAAAAATCTTATGGTGTTTAAATATAATTTCACTTTGATCCTGATCGTACTATTCAGCAATATTATATATGCATTTGTTGCGGTATGGTTCTTAAGCCGGATCTATGACAGTGAGTCGATTCTGTTTGGGGAGTCATTTAGTGGAATTAAGTTATTTGAACGCAGAAAGAATATTGAGAAAGGAAGTCTTCCGACGATTCAGGAGAGTATTCTGATTCTGATCGTGGCATTATTGTTGATGGTATATGCAGGTGGAATGATGAGCCTGTCCTATCCGTTAGCAGGTGTGATCGTGCCGCAGTTTTTCATTGGTGTACTGCCGATACTTGCGGCGGTTTATATTAAGGCGGATCTGCGGCAGGTGTTTGCGATTCATAAGCCGGGTGCCCGTAATCTGATCGGGGCTGTGATTCTTGTGATCGGAGCCGCAAGTGTATCTTTGCTGCTTAGTAACGTGTTGAATTATTTCTTCCCGGAGAATAGTGAGTCTTTGAATGAAAGTTATCTGAACATGTTGGATGGAGTTCCGTTTGTGGCGGCGTTATTGCTGATCGCATTAACCCCTGCTGTGTGCGAAGAATTGCTATTCCGAGGATATATGTTTACAGCGTTCCGACGGAAAATGAGTCTTTCCAAGGCAATTGTATGCGTATCCGTGTTGTTTGCAATCAGCCATATGAGTCTGATCAAGATATTGCCGACAGCGATACTTGGTGTGGCATTGGCTTATGCGGTGTATGTTTCGAACAGTATATTTACATCTTCCCTGATGCATTTTCTGAATAATGGATTTTCTGTATTCCTGCTTTATTATGGAGATAATATACCATTGCTTCAGGATGAACAAGCAGGTCTGCCACTTGTTGTGTGTATTGTGATACTTGCGGTTGTGTGTATACCGTTGGGAGTGCGTATGTTGCACAGGAGTGAGAGTGTACAGTGAGAGAATGAATCAAGATGCAAGAACGGATTTTGAATGGGAATGAAGCAAGAATAGAAAAAATAGTGAGCAAAGTGTGAAAAATTTTGCGAACGATTAATAATAGAAGAAGGACCCGGTACTCATGGGGT